>DAOTYL010000040.1:0-6973 GCA_034434955.1 Anaerolineae bacterium
GCGACCGCACAGGCCGCTCTCCTAAGGACCGCTTCATCGTCTACGAACCGACCACGCGTGACCGCATTTGGTGGGGAGAGGTCAACCGCCCCTTCAGCGTAGAGCAGTTTGAGGCCCTGCTCCATAAAGTGAATGCCTACTTTCAGGGCAGGAATGCCTTCGTCCAGAACGTCTTTGCCGGCGCAGACCCCCGCTACCGCATCAGCGTCCGCATCATCACCGAGACAGCCTGGCATGCGCTCTTCGCCCGCAACATGTTCATCCGCCCCAAAACCGAAGATCTGGAGCACTTCCGGCCGGATTTCACCATCATTCATGCGCCTAATTTTCACGCCATGCCCCAGTACGATGGGACCAACTCTGAGGCGTTTATTCTGCTCAACTTCGCTCGACGGCTGATCCTGATCGGCGGCACAGCCTACGCCGGGGAGATCAAGAAGTCCATCTTTAGCGTGATGAACTACCTGCTACCTGAGCAAGGTGTGCTCCCTATGCATTGCTCAGCAAATGAGGGGGATGCCGGGGATGTGGCACTCTTCTTCGGCCTCTCTGGCACGGGCAAAACCACGCTCTCTGCTGACTCCTCACGCACCTTGATCGGCGACGATGAGCACGGTTGGAGCGATGAGGGCGTTTTCAACTTCGAAGGCGGTTGCTACGCTAAAGTGATCCGCCTCTCACCGACAGGCGAGCCGGAGATTTACAGCACCACGCGGCGCTTCGGCACGATCCTCGAAAACGTGCGCATGGACATGAACAGCCGTCGCCTCGATCTGGACGACGACAGCTTCACCGAAAACACGCGGGCTTCCTACCCTATCAACTACATCCCCAATGCTGCTCGGACGGGCATAGGCGGCCATCCGCGCAACATTATCTTCCTCACCGCAGATGCTTTCGGCGTGCTGCCGCCCGTGAGCAGGCTCACCCGCGAGCAAGCCATGTATCACTTCCTGAGCGGCTACACGGCCAAGGTCGCCGGCACGGAGCGGGGCGTCAAAGAGCCGCAGGCCACCTTCAGTGCGTGCTTCGGCGCCCCCTTCCTGCCGTTGCACCCCAGGGAGTATGCCGCGCTGCTGGGCAAAAAGATCGAGGAGCACAATGTGGATGTGTGGCTGGTCAACACCGGCTGGACAGGCGGGCCGTATGGCGTTGGCCATCGTATGGAGCTGAAATACACCCGCGCCATGATCCATGCTATTCTGGATGGTCGGCTAGCACAGATCGAGACGCATCCTGATCCCTTCTTTGGGCTGCACATCCCAGCCTATTGCCCTGATGTGCCCGATGAGGTGCTCAACCCCCGCGAGACATGGGAGGATAAAGGGGCTTACGACACCAAAGCGCGTGAGTTGGCCGCCCTTTTTGAGAAAAACTTCCATCAGTATGCCGATCTCGTGGAAGAGGATGTGCGTGCCGTTGGGCCGCGTATTGGCTGAATCCCCTCCCCAAGGGGCGAAGCAAAACGGCGGCAGCCTACAAAGGCTGCCGCCGTCATTCTGCGAGGGTGATCTTCACCAGCGCCCTAGGATAGCGATGGCGCCCAAGGCAACCATCGGCCCCAGCACTGCCCCCGGCCAACCTAGGATCGCTGCCCCCAGATAGGCGGGGCCAGCGATCCCTAGCCCTACATAGGCCATCAGCCCCAGCGCAGCGGGCAGCCAGCGGGGACGTGCACGATAGCCTAGCCAGCGCAGTGCATCCTCACACCATGACCCCACGCTGACCCAAGCAAAGAAGAAAAAGGCTACCATCATGCTGAGGGCGATACTGATCAAGAAGAACGGCGCCCGCAGGATGCGGACCACCATCTCAACCGGCGTAGGATGGGTCTTGCTTAGGTTTGCCATGTCACCACTATAATGCGGAGTTCACCCTGCGTCAAGTTGTGCCCGTAGCTCATCGGGCGCGGTGGCGGGGAGCTGACAGGCAAATTGGCGACATACGTAGGCTGTCGCCCTGCCGTTAATCATCTCCCGCCCTACCAGTAAAGGGATCAAGTCTGCTGCTGCACCGTCACCCGGTCTGCGCAGCGCCACCACCTGATTAGGGCGGTAGGGCCTGCAGATCACCTCCAGCAGAGCATCTACCTCCTCGGTTTGCGGCTCGCCTATCAGCGCAATTTCGTGTGGTGCGGCCAATGCGAAGTCCATTTGTGCCGCCAGATACGACAAAGCATGGGGATATTGCACCACCGCCCCCGCTAAGCGCCCCAGCACACGCTCCACCTTGTCGCGCCACTCGGCGCGGCCCGTATAGAGCGCCATGCGTGCTAGCACCGCTACCGCGCCGGATGTGCCCGAAGGAGTAGCATTGTCCGTTACTTCTTGAGGGCGCGTGATCAGCGGTTCGTGATCGATGGCCGTGTCAAAGAACCCCGCACGCTCGTCCCAAAACAACGCGAGCATCTGCTCGGTTAGCTCCAGCGCCTCACGGAACCAGCGCAGATCGAAAGTGCTCTGGTACAGTTCGATCAGGCCTTCAGCCAGAAAAGCGTAGTCTTCCAGATAGGCCTCAAAGCGTGCCCGGCCGTGGCGATAGGAGCGTAACAGTCGCCCCTCATGCCGCATGTGGCTCAGGACAAAGTCGGCAGCGCGGGCAGCCATCGCGGTGTAAGGGGAATGCTTCAACACACGCCCGGCCTGCGCCAGCGTGTTGATCATCAGCCCGTTCCACGCTGCGAGAACCTTATCATCGCGCCCCGGCTTCACACGCTGCTCTCGCCGCTCAAAGAGGCGTGCGCGTGCCTGTTCCACCTCGGCCATGAGGGCTTCCACTGCCATCCCATGCCGCGCCGCGACCTGCTCCGGCGGCTCCGGCACCCACAGCACATGATGCCCCTCAAAGTTTGCGCCCTGCTTCACGCCCCAATAATCCAGCACGACCTCGGCATTCACTTCAGTGCCGAGCGTCTCACGCAATTCCTCCTCCCTCCAGATAAAGAAGCGGCCCTCTTCACCTTCGCTGTCGGCATCCTGTGCACTATAAAACCCTCCCTCGGGGGCGGTCATCTCACGTCGGACGTAGTCCAGCGTCTCCTCAACCACGCGGCGATAGCGCGGCTGGCCTGTCACCTGATAGGCGTGCAGGTAGATTCGTGCCAACAGGGCGTTGTCGTAGAGCATCTTTTCAAAATGCGGGATCAGCCACATACGATCTACCGCATAGCGATGAAAGCCGCCGCCGATCTGGTCGTATATCCCACCCCACATCATGCGGTCAAGCGTGTGGGTGACCATCTGCAGGGCGTGCTGCCAGCCACGCCGACGGTACAAGCGTAGCAGCAGTTCCAGTGTCATACTGGGCGGAAACTTGGGCTGCTCGCCGAAACCCCCCCAGAGGGCATCGTAGCGTTCGGCAAGCGCCTGGAAGGCCAGATCGAGCAGAGAAAGGTCCAGCGGTTGAGTGCGCTCACCATCAAGCAGGATATGGCCACTGATGGCTTGCGTCAGGTGCAGGGCGTCCTCTTCTATGCGATCGCGCTGCTCGCGGAAAAGTTCGGCAATGCGCAGCAGCACCTGCCGAAAGGAGGGCATCCCATAACGGGGTTGGCTGGGGAAATAGGTGCCGCCGAAAAAGGGACGGCCATCAGGCAGCAGCCACACCGAGAGCGGCCAGCCACCCCGACCGGTAAGCGCTTGCACAGCGTTCATGTAGATGCTATCCACGTCAGGGTGCTCCTCACGGTCAACTTTGATGTTGACGTAGTAGCGGTTCATGATCTCCGCCGTTGCCGGGTCCTCAAAGGACTCGTGCGCCATGACGTGGCACCAATGGCAGGATGAGTAGCCAATGCTCAGGAAGATTGGTTTGTCTTCCGCTTTGGCACGCTCAAAGGCTTCCTCACCCCAAGGATACCAATCAACGGGGTTATCCTTGTGCTGGAGAAGGTAGGGGCTGTTTTCGTTGGCTAGTCGGTTGGGCATCTCCCCTCCGCCGCAAGGTGCGGGGCGCAGCCTAACTGCCTCATCGCGCGAACAACTTGGGGTGATTATATCAAAAACGCGAGGCAGATTTCCCGCCTGCACTGCTTGGAAGGTAGAGGCCCCTGCCGTCCAACACACAGGGACACGCTGGGCAGGTCATGTGGGGAGCTGCGCCGCTGCTGCCTCGTCCACCAGCCAGACAAGCGTACCATCCAGAGGGCGGATGGCTTGGACGGGGTAAGTGCTGGGCCGGCGCTCCCCGTGCAACGCGGCAGCCAACGTAGCGGCTTTCTCCGCGCCAGTGGCAAAGATGAAGATGTGGCGTGCATGGTTGAAGACGGGCAGGGTCAAAGTGATGCGCTCCACGCCAAGCTGAGGAACCTGATAGACCACCACCATGTTGGTCAGGTCGCTCACCGCGCGTGTGCCGGGGAAAATAGAGGCAATATGACCGTCTACGCCCATATCCAGCAACACAAGGTCAAAACGCGGCCATTCCCCACGCCGCAATCCGAAGTGCCGCCGCAGCGTTTCCTCGTATTCTCTTGCAGCGCTGCGGGCCAGCCCTTCCCCATCCATGCGGAAAATGCGATCCTGCGGGATAGGCACATGGTCAAGCAATGTAGTGCGCACCAGATGATAGAGGCTCTCCGGATGGCTGGCGGGCACACGCCGTTCATCGCCCCAAAAGACGACAGTCTGCGCCCAGGGGGCCTGATCGCTGTACGGCGTAGAAGCCATGATCTCATACAAGCGGCGGGCCACATCACCACCGCAGAGCGCGATGCGAAAGGCACCGTGCTTCTCAACCGCCGCCCCTGCGATCTGCACCCAGCGGCGGGCAGCTTCTTCGGCAACGGCTTCCAGATCGGGCAGCACCTTGATCTCGGCCACGTCATCTCCTTCCTGTATGGGCGTTATTGCTGCCGCACAGCATGCCCCCCGAACTCGGCACGTAGCGCCGCCACCATCCGTGCAGCGAAGCTACTCTCCTGCCGCGAACGGAAGCGCATCTGCAGGGCAAGCGTGATGGCGGGCAGAGGCACGCTGAGGTCTATCCCCTCCTGCACCATCCAGCGTCCCTCTCCGGTGTCCTCCACATAGGGAGCCACCCAGTCCAACGTCGGGTCAGCGGTCAGTATACGGCCTGTCAACTCCAGCAGCCATGAACGGATCACGCTGCCGTGCTCCCACAGGTCGCACAGCGCCGCCAAATCCAACCCAAACTCCTGCTTGGCTGCAAGCAGCTCAAAACCCTCGGCCAGCGCCTCCAGGATGCCATACTCGATGCCGTTGTGCACCATCTTGACAAAGTGCCCGGCTCCGCTCGGCCCCACCAGCGCGTAGCCGCCCGGCGGGGCCAGCGCCGCAAAGAGCGGCTCAACCGCTTGGAAGGCCTCCTCCGCGCCGCCCACCATCAAGTTGAAGCCATTCTGTTCACCCCAAATGCCTCCGCTGACGCCTACATCCAGCATGTAGATGCCCTTGAAGCGCAGCATTTTGGCCCGCTCTTGCGATTCGCGGTAGTGCGAGTTGCCACCCTCCACGACGATGTCGCCCTCGCCCAGCAACATCACCAACCTTTGGAGCGTGGCCCCGACAGCCTCACCGGCAGGCAGCATCAGCCAGATAAGGCGCGGCGTCTCTTCCAGCAGGGCAACTGCACCCTCCAGTGTATCGGCCATTGCCACGCCGACGGCAGCGGCCTGTTCAGCGGCCTGCGGGTCAAGGTCATAGCCCACCACCTGATGCCCCTGCGCCAGCAGACGACGCGCCATCGCCAGCCCCATCTTCCCCAAGCCGATCAGTGCCACTTTCATCGCGCAGTCACTCCTTTCCCTGCGCCTTATCAGGAGCCGGAATACTTTTTCTCCAGAGCAAGGATTTTGTCGAGGCGGCGTTGGAAGCGCTCACCCCCGTCGAAATGCGCGTTGAGGAAGGCTGCAACAGCCTCCTTAGCGACCTCCGTACCGACCACCCGTGCACCGAGCGTCAGCACGTTCATGTCGTCGTGTTCTACGCCCTGACGCGCCGAATAGGTGTCATGGCAGATGGCCGCCCGCACGCCGGGAATCTTATTGGCGGCGACGCTGGCCCCCACGCCGCTACCGCAGATCAGCACCCCACGCTCACCCTCGCGGCGGGCGATAGCCTCCCCAACGGCCCGCGCAAAGTCCGGATAATCATCCGTCGGGTCATAAGCAGCCGCGCCGACATCCACCACTTCATGCCCCAGGGCGCGGATGTACTCCTTGATCTCCTCCTTGAGGTGATAGCCAGCGTGATCGGCTCCGATGATCACCTTCATAGGCCTAACTTTACTCCTTCTGTGCTGCCAGCAGCGCTTTGGCCTGCGCCGCGACATTCTCCACGCTGAAGCCCAGCTCGCGCATCAGCACGCCGCCGGGAGCAGAGGCACCGAAGCGGTCCAAACCGATAACCTTGCCGCGCTCCCCCACATACCGATACCAGCCGAAGGTTACCCCAGCCTCTACTGCCAACTTGGGTACTTCGGGCAGCAGCACGCTGCGGCGGTAGTCTTCGGGCTGGGCGTCAAAGAGTTCCCAGCAGGGCAAAGAGACCACACGCGCCTGTATGCCCTCCTCGGCCAGCCGATCGGCGGCGCTCACACACAGATGTACCTCCGAGCCGGTGCCGATCAGGATCAGATCGGGGGGACTATCTACTTCACGCAATACATACCCGCCACGTGCCAGGCCGCTGGCAGATGCTAGCCGCGTCCGATCCAGCACAGGCAGGTTTTGCCGGCTCAGCACAATGGCCGTCGGGCCATCGCGGCGCAGGATGGCCTGCCGCCAGGCCTCCGCAACCTCGTTGGCGTCGGCAGGACGTATCACCCACAGATTGGGCACTGCCCGCAGCGCCATAAGATGCTCCACCGGTTGATGGGTGGGGCCGTCTTCCCCTACCCCAATGCTGTCATGCGTGAAAATGAAGATCACCCGCTGGCGCGAGAGCGCAGCAAGGCGTATCGGCGGGCGCATGTAGTCCGAGAAGACCAGAAAGGTAGCCGTGTAGGGAATCAC
>DAOTYL010000041.1:0-6552 GCA_034434955.1 Anaerolineae bacterium
ACGCCCATCAAACACCACAGTTCCGCGTGCTCTCCGATGAGCAGATCGCCGTCATCTACCGCGCCACGCTGGAGTGCCTGCAACGCACGGGCGTTGTCATCCGCAACGCCGAAGCGCGTCATCTGCTGGCGGCAGCAGGCGCCGATGTGGACGGCGAGCGCGTGCGTATCCCGCCGCACATTGTGCAGGATGCCGTCGCCGCCGCGCCGCGCTCCTTCACCATCTGGGGGCGCGACGGACAGCACCACATGCAGGTCGTCCCCGACCGCGTGTACTTCGGCCCCGGCCCCACCTGTACCTACTATATTGACCCTTACACGGGGGAGCGGCGCAAGGCGCGGCGCGGCGATCCGGGCACGACAGCACGGGTGTGCGATGCGCTGGAGCACATTGACTATGCAATGGGCCTGGGGCTGATCGACGACGTGCATCATCGGTTGGCGCCGGTGTACGAGTTCGCCGAGATGATCGCCAACACCGGCAAGCCGGTGTTCCCCTGGGCCTACTCGCGGGACAACATGCAGGACATCTACGACATCGCCGTAGCGGTGGCGGGCAGCGAGGAGGCGCTGCGACGGCGGCCCAACTTCGCGCTGTTTGCCACCTTCCAGTCGCCGCTGATACACACCGACGAAGAGCTGGGCAATGCGCTGTGGTGCGCCGAACGCGGCGTACCGGTGATCTACATCGGCGGGGGGACGGCAGGCTCCAACGCCCCTATCACTGCAGCGGGGCTGTTTGTGATCTATCTGGCCGGGGCGTTGAGCGGCTTGGCCGCCATCCAACTCAAGCGACGCGGCGCGGCGGTGTGCCTCGGCGGCGTGCCGCAGGCCATGAACCTCGCCACCGCTTCGCCCGCCTACGGCTCGCCGGAGATGAGCCTCTACAGCGCAGCTCTCTCCGACATTTCGCGCTGGCTGGGTGTGCCTTTCATGGGCACGGCAGGAGCGTCCGAGGCCAAAGTACTGGATTTGCAGGCCGCCATTGAGAGCACCATGCAGGTGGTGCTCTCTGGCCTCAGTGGGGCCACGCTGGTGCACGATGTGGGCTTCCTCGATTGCGCCGACATCGGCTCGTTGGAAATGCTGGTGATGACCGACGAGATCATCGCCATGATGCGGCGCATCATGCGTGGCATTGAGGTCAGCGACGATACGTTGATGCTAGACCTCATCGACCACGTCGGGCCGGGTGGCGAGTTCGTCTCCACCAAGGAGACGGCGCGTCGCTGCCGCACCGAAATCTGGAACCCCACGCTGATGGATCGCGACCGCTGGGCGCAGTGGGAAGCGGCAGGGGCGAAGACCATGCAGGAGCGCATCCGCGAGAAGCTGCGCCGCATTCTGGAGACGCATCAGCCGCCCCCGCTGCCTGCCGGCGCAGCGGAGCGGATCGAGGCCATCTTGCAGCGGGCCGAGGAGCGGGTAGCAGGGGCGTGACCTTAACCCTTACCCCATCACAGCGGGAGGATCGAAAGGGGAAGATGACCGATCAGCATGTGGTAGGCGGCAGCACCCTTCGCGTGGACACCATCGCCAAGTTGACGGGGCAGGCACGCTACGCCGAGGATATGCAGATGGCCGGCCTGCTCCACGCCCGCACGGTGCGCTGTCCACATCCCCACGCCCGCCTGCTGGCGCTGAATGTGGAGCCAGCGCTGCGCGTGCCGGGCGTGGTGCGCATTATCACGGCGCAGGACGTGCCCGGCGTGAACGGCTTTCCGGAGTACAGCAAGGACGAGCCGCTCCTGTTGCCGGTCGGCGAGACGGCCAAGATGCGTGGTACGCCCGTCGCTTTTGTCGTCGCCACTTCGCGGGATGCGGCGCTGAAGGGTGTGCAGGCCGTTGAGGCCACGTGGGAACCGCTGCCCCATCTTTACGATGCAGAGGAGGCCCTGCGCCCCGATGCGCCGCTGCTCTATCCGCAGGGCAACGTGCTGAGCACCTTCAGCGTGGCGCACGGCGATCTGGAGGCCGCCTTTGCTGCCTCGGATGTGATCCTTGAGACGGAATACCGCACCGCCTTTCAGGAGCACTCGGCATTGGAGCGCGAGGCGGCACTGGGCACGATAGACGAGATAGGCCGTGTGACGGTCTTCTGCGCCACGCACGAGCCGCACTGGCAGCAGAAGTGGATCGCAGCGGCGCTGGCGCTGGATGTGGAGCAGGTGCGCGTGATCGTGCCCCCCACCGGCGGATCGTTCGGCGGCAAGCAGGACCCTTGGCCGCTGGTGGCGGCGGGGCTGCTGGCCTATCATCTGCGCGGGCCGGTGGTGCTGGCCTTCTCGCGCCGCGAGTCGTTTGATGCGTCACCCAAGCGCCATCCTTACCACGTGCGTTACCGCATCGGCGCCCGCGCCGACGGCACGTTGACGGGCATCCGTGTGCGCATCACCGCCAACACCGGCGGCTACGACAGCGCGGGCTATTGGATCCCCAACTACGCCGTCACGGCGAGCGGCGGCCCCTACAGGTGGCAGGCGGTGGATGCCTTCGCCCAGACGGTGTTCACCAACGGCCCCAAGTGCGGCCAGTTCCGGGGCTACGGCACGCCGCAGTCGACCTTCGCGCTGGAATGCACGCTGGATGAGCTATGCCAACGGCTGGGCCTCGATCCCCTGGAGTTCCGCCTCAAGAATCGGCTGGAGCAAGACGCCGTTTCATTTCTGGGTTACCCCATCGCCGAACGGCTGGGCTATGCGGAGGTGCTGGAGGCCATCCGCCCGCGCTACGAGGCCTTCAAGCGGGACGTGGAGGCCTTCAACGCCGCGGCGGGCAACGGCCCGCTGCGTAAGGGTTGGGGGCTTTCGGGGATGTGGTACCGCTTTGGCAAATCCGGCTCGCTACGCGTGGAGACGCACGCGGAACTCGCCGCCGATGGCCATTTTGTGATCTACTGCTCAGCGCCGGACTACGGGCAAGGCACAAACACGGTCATGACACAGATCGCCGCCGAGGCGCTGGGCGTGCCGCGCGAATGTGTGGAGGTCATCAACGCTGATACAGGCTGCGTGCCCGATAGCGGCGTGCAGGGTGCATCGCGGGCGACGTACTTCGTGGGCACGTCGGTATGGGAGGCTGCCCGTGCCCTCAAAGAGGCCATCTTGACTACTGCCGCCGAGATGTTGGACTGCGCTCCCACCTACCTGATCTTGACCGATGGGCGCGTGGAGGCGCAGGGCGACTCGTCGCGCTCGGTTTCGCTCCAAAGCGTGGCGCAGGAGTTCGACCGTATTGGCAGGCCGCGCAAACTGCCCGGTGTGTTTGACCTCACGCCGGAGTTCCCCGACGAGAGACGCCCGGAGTACACGCCGCACTTCGTCACGGCGGCGCATCTCGCCGAGGTGCTGGTGGACACCGAGACCGGTCAAGTGCAGGTGACGCGCTACGTAGCCGTGCACGATGTGGGGCGTGCCATCAACCCGCCGGATGCACGCGGGCAGATTGAGGGCGCTGTGCTGATGGGCATCGGCGCAGCGCTGCGCGAAGAGTACCTCCCAGGGCTGACGAACGGCTTCACCGATTACATCCTGCCCACGATCGACCTCATGCCGGAAATTGAGACGATTTTGGTAGAGGTACCGAGTTTTCGCGGCGTGCTGGGCGTCAAAGGCGTCGGCGAGACGGCCATGCTCCCCTCTACACCTGCGGTGATCAACGCCCTCTCGCGGGCGATTGGGGCGCGGATACGCACCATCCCCGCCACGCCGGAGCGCGTGCTGGCAGCGCTGCGGCATCAAGGAAGCAGGGATTGAGGATGGACGGTAATCAGCGCGTTGTGGAGTTCATCACCCGCACGCGGTGGGATGATCTGCCGCCGGAGGTGCAGCAGGTGGCACGCATGGCCCTGCTGGATGTGCTGGGCGCGACGCTGGCGGGCACGCTGACCCGCGTGGGCCGCATTGCGGCACAGTTCGCCGCCGATACATGGCCCGGCGATGAGAGCGCTATCCTGCTTGCAGGGCGCAAGGCCTCCGCCATCGGCGCGGCCTTTGCCAACGGCTACGCCGCCAACGGCGTGGACATTGACGACTGCGGCCTGTACACCAAAGGCCATCCCGGCGTGCTGATTTTCCCCACGGCGCTGGCCCTCGCCGAGGCGTATGGGTTGGGCGGCGCGCAGATGCTGGCGGCGATGGTCATCGGCTACGAGGTGGCGCACCGCGCCGCCCGCATCTGGCATGCGGTACACGAGGTCTATCAGGCCTGCGGGTCATGGGGATCGGTGGCCTGCGCCGCCGTCGCCAGCGCCCTGATGGGCCTCCCGCCGGAACAGGTGTGGCACGCCCTCGGCATCGCCGAGTATCACGCCCCCAACCTGCCTATGCTGCGCGACGTAGACCACCCGGCAATGGTCAAGCATGGCATTGGCTGGGGGGCGATGACGGGCATCAGCGCGGCGCGGCTGGCGGCGCTGGGGTTCACGGGCATCCCCAGCCTGTTTGGCTTTGAGGAGTACGCGGATTGGGTAGCCGACATCGGCGAGCGCTATCTCATGGTGGGCGGCGTGGTGTGGAAAAAGTACGCTTGCTGCGCTTGGGTGCACGCTGCCCTGCACGGCACGCAGATGTTGATGCAGCAGTACGGCTTCCGCGCCGAGGACATCGTCCATATCCGTATGGAGGCCTACGATGACGCTGCGCGGTTGGGCGTCCGCCTGCCCACCACCACCGAGGAGGCGCAGTTCAACATGGCGTGGCCGCTGGCCGCCCTGCTGGTGGATGGTGAGGTTGGCCCCCGACAGGTCTTGGAGGAGCGCCTTGCCGATCCGCGCATCCGCGATCTGGCGGGCCGCGTGGAGGTGGTGGAAACGGCGGAGATGAACGATCTCTACCGCAAAGCGCTGGCAGGCGAGCCGGGCGGCAAGTTTGCCAACGCCGTGATCATCACCCTGCGCGATGGGCGCGTGCTGAGCTCCGGCGTGGTAGAAGCACCGCAGATCAAGTATCCGCAGGCTTATTGGGATGCCTCTCTGCTGGAAGAGAAGTTCCGCCGCGTGGCCGCCTGTGTGCTGGATATGCGCCGCATCGAGGCGCTTATAGAAATGGTGCGCCGCTTTGAGGACGTGCCGGATGTGCACGCTCTGACGGCGTTGATAGGGTAGGACAACCCTTTTAGAGGGGTAAGTGGGCCCGGCAGGATTCGAACCTGCGACCAACCGGTTATGAGCCGGCCGCTCTGCCGCTGAGCTACAGGCCCCACTGGGAAGGCGACGGCACAGAAGCAGTGGGTAGGGGGGAGGAAGCGGGCAACGGGATTCGAACCCGTAACAACAGCTTGGAAGGCTGTTGTGTTACCCTTACACCATGCCCGCGCCGCTTATTTGCATTTTACCCTGCATAGGGGCCGCAGGCAAGACCACAGGGAGGAGAGTTAAACGGTCATCCCGCTCCTTCGGCGAGCCGCAGGTCGCAGCGTGGGCTGGAAGCACCTCCTTATGTAGATCGAGGTGCGCCCTTTGATTGATGGACACAACGATATGGCGGCAATCCTAATATATCAGTTTTGATTATCTGATATAATATACGGAGGATAATCGCTCCCATCACCTGCCGCAAGGAGACCGCATGATCGAAACACACTCTCTGCGCCAGACTAGCACCCTCTATTCCCGCCTTGGGCCTCAGGAGTGTGAGCGCATCCACCATGCCAGCCTAGAGGTCCTTGAGCGCGTGGGGATTGAGGTGCACGATGAGCGTGCCCGTGCCCTGCTCGTCAAGGGTGGTGCCCGCGCCGATGGCTTACGCGTCACCCTGCCGGAGCGGCTGGTAACGTGGGCGCTGGAGACCGTACCGCGCCGCATCACGCTCTGCGACCGCAACGGCAAGGTCGCCATCCGCGCCTGGGGCTATCGCTCCTACTTCGGCGGCGGCTCCGATTGCCTCAACATTCTGGATCACCGTACCGGCGAGCGCCGTCGCCCCCTCCTGCAGGACGTGGTGGACGCTGCGCGGGTGCAGGACGCCCTGCCCGAAGTGGACTTCGTGATGTCCATGTTTCTGCCCTCCGATGTGGACCAGCGCATCTACGACCGCTATCAGATGGAGGCCATGCTCAACCACACCACCAAGCCCATCGTCTTCGTCACCCCCGACTTTGAGGGCTGTGTGAAGGCGGTGGAGATGTGCGAAGTGGTGGCAGGCGGCGCGGAAGCCTTCCGGCGCAATCCCTTCGCCATCTGCTACATCAACGTCACCTCTGGCCTTATCGCCAATGCCGAGGCGCTGCAAAAGTGCATGTATCTGGCCGAGAAGGGCCTGCCCATGCTCTACATCCCACTCAATGCGGGCGGCGTGAATTCGCCCGTCACCACGGCAGGCTGCATGGCAACGATGAACGCCGGAACGCTGCTCGGCATTGTGCTGGCGCAGCTGGTGCGTGAGGGCACGCCCGTGGCCGTGCCCGGCTGGAACGGCGGCCCCTACAACCTGCAGACGATGGTCGGCAACTACGTGCTGGCCGATGAGCAAGCCGTCGCCACGTCTATGGGACGTTACTATGACCTGCCGGTGTTCGGTCTGGGCGGCTCCACCGATTCCAAAGTGCTGGATCA
>DAOTYL010000042.1:0-5668 GCA_034434955.1 Anaerolineae bacterium
TGCTCCACCTCGTAGTAGCGGTCAAGGAGCGCGCCGAAATCCTGCACTTCCTCGTCGCCGTCGCTTGTGAACGTCTCCATTGTATCCACTTCGGTGCGTGCCTCCTTGCCAGCTGACAATCCAGCGAGGTCCCCCTGCATCGTCCAGAGGCAGGGTGCCGCTTATGACCTTATCATATCGGCATACTCCAAAATGGAAAGCGGGTAAATAGTACCGCTTGAGAACACCCCCCTTTCCAAAGCCTCACCTGCTTGATGCCGGCTTTTTGAGTATAGCCCACGTCCCCAGAGGCGTCAATTTTGCGATAATCTAAGTCCTATTTCGCCTTCTACTCCATAGGGACTGTTGCAGCTTCGGGATAAAATGGGGCAGTGGAAAAGCCCCCTCAAGGAGGACACCATGCCCGAACATGAGCTGCCGTTTGCCTCACGCCGTTCGCCTGTCTATGCCCTGCGCGGCATGGTCGCCACCAGCCAGCCGTTGGCCTCACAGGCCGGGCTGGAGGTGCTCATGCAGGGCGGCAACGCCGCCGATGCCGCCGTTGCTGCTGCCGCCGCGCTCAACGTCACCGAACCAACCAGCACCGGCCTAGGCGGCGACTGCTTTGCACTGTTCTACGACGCCCGCACCCGTACCGTCAGCGCCCTCAACGGATCGGGACGCGCCCCCGCCCTGCTGACGCTGGACCTCTTGCGTCAGCAGGGTTTTGAGCGCGAACTGCCGCCCTTCCACGCCCACACCATCACCGTGCCGGGGGCCTGCGCAGGCTGGTGCGACCTCATTGAGCGGCATGGCAGGCTGCCTATGACCGAGGTGCTCGCCCCGGCCATTCGGCTAGCCGAGGAGGGCTTCCCCGTTGCGCCACTGACGGCCTACTTTTGGCAGCGGGGGGTGGAACGACAACTGCGCCGTGCGCCGGGCGGCGAGGCGCTGATGGTGGATGGACGTGCCCCACGCGCCGGCGAGGTCTTCCGCAACCCCGCACTGGCACGCACATTGCGCCTCATCGCCGAAGGGGGCAAGGACGCCTTCTACAAGGGTGAGATCGCCGAGCGCATCGCTGCAGCGGTGCAGAAGGCGGGCGGGGTGATGACGGTGGACGACCTTGCCGCGCACACTTCCACCTGGGAGCAGCCGATCTCCACCGTTTATCACGGTGTGCGCCTCTATGAGTGCCCACCCAACGGGCAGGGACTGGCGGCGCTGATGGCGCTCAACATCCTCAAACAGGTAGACCTGCCGCCCGACCCGCTCTCGGCGGAGCGCCTGCACCTGCTCATTGAGGCGCTCCGCCTGGCCTTTGCTGATGTGCGCTGGTACGTCGCCGATCCAGCCTTCTTCGCTGCGCCGCTGGACGTACTGTTGAGCGAGGACCACGCACGGCGGCGTGCACAGATGATCAACCCTGCGCAGGCCATGCCCACGCCGACCCATTGGATGCCCGTCAAAGGGTCGGATACGGTATACCTTAGCGTGGTGGACGGCGAAGGCAACGCCTGCTCGTTCATCAACAGCAACTACATGGGCTTTGGTACGGGCATCGTGCCGCAAGGGACGGGCTTCAGCCTCCAGAATCGGGGGCATGGCTTCTCGCTGGACCCCTCGCATCCTAACGCGCTGGCACCGGGTAAGCGCCCCTATCACACCATCATCCCCGCCATGGCGACCCGCGAGGAGGATGGCTCGCTGTACGCCTGCTTCGGCGTGATGGGTGGCTTCATGCAGCCGCAGGGGCATGTGCAGGTGATGCTCGCTCTGGTAACGGATGGGCTTGACCCTCAGGCAGCGCTCGATAGGCCGCGCCTATGCCTTGAGGATGGCACGGCGGGTAGCGTCGTGGCGCTGGAGGAGGGCATCCCTGTGCCGACGATGGCACGGCTGGCCGAGATGGGCCATGCGGTGCGTCCGGTGAGCGGCTACGCCCGGGCCATCTTCGGGCGTGGGCAAATCATCACCCGCGACCCGCTCAGCGGCGTGCTGTGCGGTGGCAGCGATCCCCGCGCCGACGGATGCGCAGTGGGATACTGACGATGTAGTTTGTTCTTTCGTGGCCCGTTTTTTCGTTCGCAGCGGGATTAGGGTAAAGTATTGCCGAACCCACGTGTCCATCCGAGGAAGAGCGATGCACCAGCCGCCCGATGAGACTGTGCCGCCTGAAGACCATCCGCCCGATGAGGCCAGCGGGCAGGGAGCATTTACTGTTCAAGAGCCGCCGCAGGCAGCAGACGGCACACGTCCGTTGAAGCCCCCACAGCCCCGCTCAAAGGCAGAGGGAAAGCCGCCGGTACAAACCGATCGCTCGCTGCCTGCGACGGTGCTGCGTCAAGCTCCCGAGACCCCGCTTAAGCCGACCTGGGAGCCTATAGAGGAAACAGGGCGCGTGCGGCTCTTGCCTCAAGTGCCCGACCCACCCCCCTGGCGCTTGATCCTCCAGATGGTCGGCGCGGCGTCGTCGCTGATCGGGTTGGATGTGCGCCGTCCGCTGGTGATCGGCCGTGCCGACCCCAGCGGCGAACAGCAGCCCGATCTAGACCTCAGTCCATACCACGCCGCCGATGAAGGCGTCTCAAGGCGGCACGCCCTGTTGATCCCCGACCACGATCATCTCTACCTAGCGGATATGGAAAGCACCAACGGCACGTGGATCAACGGTATCTATCTGCAGCCGGGGCGCCGTTATCCGCTGGCTCCGGGCGATCAGATTGAGTTCGGCCTGCTGCGCCTGATAGTGCGCTCGGTAGCGCGGTTGAAGCGCTCATCGTTGGGGTGAGGCTATGCGAGAGGGCGGAATGGAGGAGCATGAGTCGGTGGCGCCATAGGTTGATGGAGCAAGGCGCAGCGATTGCGCTTGCCGCGTTGCTGGGGGCATGTGCCATGCCATCCCTTACCGGCGTGGCCTCCCCTACACCGACGCCTACCCCGCGTCCCAGCCCCACACCGACCCTCTCCCCTACCCATACGACAACCGCCGCACCGCCAAGCGCTACCCCTACGCCCACTGCCACCTCCGAACCCACCCGTGTCCCTCCGCTGGCCGGTTCTTTTGACGTGTACCTCAGCGCACCCAATGAAAACGGCGAGCAGGAGCTGCTCTGGATCAACGTCAACGCCCGCCGCATCGCCGCACGGGCGACGATCCGCACCGATAACGGCTACGCCATCCGCGCCGGGCCGTATGTGTACTTCCAGCAGGCCAGCACGCACCGCCCCTACCGCGCCAACACGGCAGGCTTTGTGGAGCCACTCACTTTTGCCTCCCCACCGGCAGATGTTGGTGGCTACCAACTCCTCCCTAGCGCCAACGGCGACTGGCTGGCATGGTTGAGCACCGATCGGACGGGGACCTACTACGAGCTTCACCGCTCCACCCGCGAAGGGGGTGATGTGCGGCTGATCGCACGCGGCGACATGGAGGCCGGCTCAACCATCACCCTTGTGCGGCTGAGCAACGACGGACGGATGGTGTTCTACGCCCTCCAACCGCCCGCTATTGCCGATGTAACACCCTTCAACGCCCGCTACGACCTGTATGGGGTGGATGCCGAGACCAGCGCCATCACGCACCTCCCCGGTGAACCGGCTTGCGGCCTCGATCAGCTCTGCGACGGCCACATCTCGCCCGATGGGGCCTATCTGGCACGTACCCTGCCCTCCATCCAAGCCGCTGCGCCGGTGGTCGTCACCAATCTGATCACCGGTCAGGTGATCGCCCGCTACACGCCGCAGGGCATTCCGGCGGGCAGCGTTTATGAGGTGGGGTATCCCTTCTTTACCCCCAGCGGCGACCTGATCTACTTTGAGGCTATCGGCGCAGCGGGGACGGAGGATTACGTGCTGGTGCTGGCCAACATCGTCACCGGCGAGCAGCGCATCATCGCTTACCTCGGCAAGAGCCGCCATCGCCCCCTCGGATGGGCAGGCGAGGGCTTTGTGCTGCTCACCACCCGCGAACCGGCTGCCTACGACACGTGGCAGATCGACCTGCGCGATGGCAAGGTACGGCAGATCAGCTCGCTGCTTTTCCTGGGGCATATTGAACAGCCACCCATTGCCCCTTGACAGTTCAGGGGCAGAGAACACAAAGATGAGCTTTGTGAGAGGCCTTCGCTGCCGATGAAGGGAGAACTTATATGACGGATCAGCCTTCCTATCGCTATGTAGTCCTCGGCGCAGGGCGGCAGGGAACCGCCGCCGCCTATGATCTGGCCCTCATGGGCAATGCCGCCGAGATCATGCTGTGCGACCTTGACGGCGAGGTCGCCTGCCGCTCTGCTGAGCGTGTCAACCGCTTGGTAGGGCGCGAGGTAGCACGGGGCCGTCCGCTCGATGTGACCGATCACGCCGCGCTGCGTCAGGCGCTGGAGGGGGCCGATGTGGCGCTGAGCGCCGTGCCGTACACCTACAACCTAGACATCACCCGCGACGCCATTGCTGCGGGCGTGAGCCTGTGCGACATGGGAGGCAACACCGATGTGGTGATGGCACAGTTGGCCCTCACCGATGAGGCCGCCCGTGCGGGCGTCAGCATCCTGCCCGATTGCGGCATGGGGCCGGGTTTGGTCAACGTGCTGGCCGTCTATGTGATGGAGCTGCTGGACGAGACCCGCGCCGTCTACATCTACGACGGGGGGCTTCCCCAGCACCCTGAACCGCCCTGGAACTACCAGCTCACCTTCCACATCAACGGGCTGACCAACGAATATGACGGCGAGGTGGCGCAGATTCGCGATGGGAAGATCGTCATGGTGGAGGCCCTCAGCCACTGCCAGATGGTGGACCTCGCCCCGCTGGGCACGTTTGAGTCCTTCATCGCCGCAGGGGCTTCCACCGCCCCCTGGACATTTGAGGGGCTGCTGGAGCACTTCGAGACGCGCATCCTGCGCTACCCCGGCCATTATGCCCAGTTCAAGGCTTTTAAGCTCCTGGGATTGTTTAGCCGTGAGCCGATTCAGGTGGGGGATCAGATCGTCATCCCCCGCGAGGTGTACCACGCCCTGCTGGCCCCCAAGATCATGGTGCCCGGCATCCGCGACATTTGCATCATGCGCGGCAAAGGCGTCGGTGTGAAGGATGGCCACGAGACAACTGCCATCGTGGACCTTGTGGACCGCTACGATGAGGCTACCGGCTTCACCGGCATGGAGCGCCTGACGGGTTGGCACTGCGCCATCATGATGGGCTTTCAGGCGCGGGGGATAGTGCCGCCGGGCGCCAAACCGCTGGAGCGCCTGCTGCTGGACGGAATGCCCTCCGCCGCGCAGGTGATGGAGGAAGTGGCGCGGCGCGGCATCACGTTCACCGTCAGATATGAGAAGCACAGCGGCTAGGTCAGCATCATGCGTAGGCCGGCGATGACCAGCACCACTGCCAGTATCCGCCGGAGCACCGGGCTGCTCAGGCGCTGGCTGCCGTAGGTTGCGCCGAGGTATCCGCCCGCCAGTGCCGCTGCTCCCCACAGGGGGATGGTGTCGGGCAAGTCCGCCACGCTGGAGAGATGCCCCAGCAGGCCGGCTGCCGAGTTAACGAGGATAAACACGGCAGATACGCCTGCTGCGTGGCGCATATCGGCCCAATGCGTGAAGAGCAACAGTGGAGTGAGGAAAATCCCGCCCCCCACCCCTGTCAAGCCAGAGATCAGCCCGATGGCAGCCCCCGCCACGAGCGCCCA
>DAOTYL010000043.1:0-1551 GCA_034434955.1 Anaerolineae bacterium
GCCCGCAAGGGATCGCCCGTCATGTGCAGGCGGATAAAGAAGGCTGCCGCAAAAATATCCCCTGCCCCCGTTGGATCGCGCTCGTTAACCCTCTGCGCCGGAACATGCTGCGCTTTTCCCCTGACGAACAAGGTACAGCCGTCTGCGCCCCGTGTCACGGCCAACACTTCTGTCCGCGCAGCATACTCGCGCACCAGCGCCTCGTCGCCGCACACATCCTCGATGCTGAAAACAACCGCCCCCACCTGCGGCAACATCTGCCAAGCCTGCGGCCAGGGGCGATAAGAGACGCGCCCGTTGTCATCCCATCGGCGCATCCATCCCTGCGGCGTGAGCGCCTTCAACGAGGCAGGGAAGCGATGAGCTATCGCAGGATCGACCTCATCGGCAACGGGGGCCAAGTGTACCACTTGCGGCCTGTGCCACGTGGTCGGAATGTGCTCCAGCGTCAAGAGCGTTGCGCGGCCGGATAGCACTTGGATGCGCCCACGAGGCGTGTAAATGTTCTCAAAGGTGGTAGAGGTCTCCGCAGGGATGCGGACAGTGGGGATAGCCTTCAGCGGCTCAAGCAAGGGAAGTAGGTCATCCGGCATGCTGGTGACGATGCCCACCCGCCAGCCGATGGCCTGCGCCGTCAGGGCTGCGAAGGTGGCCGTCCCGCCCAGACGTGGGCCGCTTGGGGTCAGGTCCTTACAGATGTGCCCCACGATCAGATAGTCGATCTGTTCCATCCTGCGCGGGCTACAAAGAAGGGTGCACAAGCACCCCCATTTATCGCCCTGAGTTCTGCGCCGGAATGATGGTGACCTTGCGCTGGTCGCCGCTGCCGATGCTCTCGGTGGTGACGCTCTGATCGTCGCGCAATGCCAGATGGATGATACGCCGCTCATTAGCCGGCATAGGCTCCAGCACGATCGTCTTGCCCAACCTTCGGGCCTGCTCGGCCATACGGACGGCCAAGCGACGCAGAGCCTCCTCACGGCGTGCTTTGTATCCTTCCACGTCAACCACTATGTTGGCCCGCCGCTGAATCTCGCGGCTAACGATCAGGCGCGTGATGTATTGGAGGGCATTGAGCGTCTCACCGCGCCGTCCAATAAGCACCCCAAGGTCAGCCCCCTGGATGTTGAGTACCCAGGGCGGATCCTCATCGGGCGAAGCGGCCTGAGCACGCTCGGCGCGAATGGTTGCCTTGATCTTCATCTGCGCCAGCAGCTCTGCCAACACCTCTTTCGCTACTCTGGCCTCTTCGTCCCCTTCCGTCCGGGGGGCAGCCGGAGCCTCTTCCCGAAGGACAGCAGGAGGCGGAGGCGCGGGCTGGCTAGGCGCAGCGACAGCCTTGGGGGTGCGTAGGGGGGTCAAGCGGATCACGGCGTCGCGTGCACCCATGCCCAACACGCCGCGACTGCCCTCATCGACGATCTCAATGATCACCTCGTTACGGGCAAGCCCAAGCTGTAATAGTCCTTTCTCAATGGCCTCTTCCAGTGTTGAGGCACGGATCTCAACGGATTGCGGAGCTTCACTGCCCATCATCTACCTCATCTGCTA
>DAOTYL010000044.1:0-1967 GCA_034434955.1 Anaerolineae bacterium
TTGCGGTTGAGCATCGCCGGACGGCAGGTAGCCGTTGACCCTGGCATCATCCGTAAGCCGGGTTACTACAATCTGCCCGCTGGTGAGTGCTACGTAGCGCCGCTGGAGGACAGCGCCAACGGTACGCTGGTGGTGGACAAATCCTTCCCCGGTATCTTGATCAAGAAACCGATCCGTCTGACCTTCAGCAAGGGGCGCGTGGCGAAGATCGAGGGAGGCGCTGAAGCGAAGCAGCTGCTGCGCTTGATTGAGGAGGGGGAGCGCAAAGAAAACGGCGAAGGGTGCCGCACCATCGCCGAGCTGGGCATTGGTACCAATCCGGCGGCGCGCATCACCGGCAACGTGATGACCGATGAGAAGGTGATGGGCACCATCCATATCGCCATCGGCCACAATGCCGTCCCGCCCTATAACGGGCAGAACAAGGCGCCCATCCATCTGGACGGTGTGATGGGCAACCCGACGGTAGTGGTAGACGGCGAGACGCTGATTGAGAACGGCAGGTACCTGATCTAGCCGAAGGAGGGGTCGGTGACACGGGCGTTGGTCACCGGCAGCACGGGTGGCGTCGGTGCAAACCTCATCGCTGCATTGAACACGCACGGTGTGGAAGTCGTGGGGTTGCGCCGCCGAACATCGCCCAATGATGCCGTTGGCGATCTGCGGCTGACCTTTGTCACCGGCGACATCCTTGATCTTGCCTCCCTACGGCCGGCGATGGAAGGGGTGGACTGGGTTTTCCATGTTGCCGCCATCGCCGATGATTGGAACTTCCCCGCACAGACTGTTTACAAAGTCAACGTAGAAGGAACACAAAACGTTCTGGAGGCAGCCTATCGTGCTGGTGTGAAGCGCTTTGTGTTTACCAGCTCGGCGGCAGCGCTGGGACGGCCTCGTCGCGGTCGGCTCTTGCTGACCGAGCAGGATGAGTACAACCTGAGGCCGGAAGAGTGGCCCTATGGCTATAGCAAATATCTGGCCATGCAGATTGTGGAGGAGTACGCGGGGAAGGGGCTGCATGCTGTAAGCGTGCTGCCGACAGCCATCCTCGGCCCGCGTGACGTCAAATTCATCTCCGGTGAGCTACTGGTGCGTGCGTTGCGCCGCGAGGTTTTCCCTCTGCCGGATGGCGGGGTGAACTTTGTAGACAGCCGCGATGTGGCGGCAGGACATATCGCTGCCGCCGAGCACGGCAGGCCAGGCGAGCGCTACATCCTAGGCGGCCATAATCTGACACACAGCGAGATATTGCGTACCATCAGTGAAGTGTTGGGCATTCCCATACGGTGTGTGAGAATCCCGCGCTGGGCGCTGCCTGTATTGGCTGAGGCTGTAGGTGTGCTGCTCAAGCTGGGCGTGCATCTGCCTATTGAGCGCACACGGGTGCTGCTCAGTGGGGAGTACATGTACTATGACAATAGCAAAGCGGTGCGTGAACTAGGCTTAACGCCGCGCCCCTTTGCCGAAACGGTCGCTGACGCTTATCGCTGGTATGTGGAGCACGGCTTTTTCGCGCGGCGTGGCATTCCGCGCTCGTCGTTGCCGTCCCTTACCGATGTGCTCAGCAAATGAAAGGAGGCTCCTATGGGCGAGGAGTTAGAGCGAAGGCTGGACTGGCCAGCCATCTTGCGTAGTGCTGGGATTGTGTTCGCTGTCACCACAGCCTATGCATTGATTGTCCCCATCATTGGAGCATTGCTCGTCCGCGAGATTATCCCACTGCCCTATGATTGGGATGTGCTCAAAATCTCCGGCCACGAAATCTACCGTGCGCTCTACTGGATTCTGGCCTGGGGTCTGATCATCTGGCGTGGCTCAGTGATGATCCGTGAGGTACATGAGCGCATCATAGACGATATGCTTGTCGCCTCGGCGCTGACCGCTGTCGCCATGCTGGCGGTGAAGTTTATCGTCTGGATCTTCTACGAACCGGTCAGCTCTGACGGTGTGCGGCTGTTCCCCATCAC
>DAOTYL010000045.1:0-3991 GCA_034434955.1 Anaerolineae bacterium
GAGGTGATCTTGCCCGCGTTGCCGCATGCTCTGGACCTGCTGACCGAGGCGCCGGATGCAGAAGCCGGGCATGCGTTTGGAGGGCAAGCGTAGCGATCCCTCGCCGCTGCTTTGCTGCGCTGGACTGCCTAGGATTTCAGACGGGCCAGCGCGGCTTCTTTTTCGGCGATGGCCTCTTCCAATTCTTCTATGCGCAGCATCTGTGTCGGCTTGACGGAGTGGCGTGGCAGGCTGCGCGTCAGCTCCTCCAGTTCGCGGCACAGGAGGGTGATCTCCTCTTCAAGGCGGTGGAGTTGAGGTTGTGTGTCCTCATCCATAGCGCTACTTTTTCAGCCTCGCGGATAGGTAACGGGCGGGAGTATACGAAATCCCTCGCTAAGCCTGTCTGATCGCATCATTATCCCTCTGCGTGGGGCGTCACACAAGGCCTTCTCAAGTTGCCAGCGCGGAGACTTTGGCTTAAGATAGCGTTCGTTTCTAGGGGTATCTGCCTTTTATCCCCAAGAGGAGGTAATGATCCGCCATGAAACGCTCTCGCTACCGCTGGTTCGTGGTCGCCATCTTCTTTGCCTTCATGTTGCTGCACCAATCCGATAAGCTGCTCATCGGCCCACTCACTACCCCCATCATGGAGACGTTCCATATCAACGAGGCACAGATGGGGGCCGTTTCCACGGCGGCGTTGTTGGTTGGGGCGGTGCTCTACCCCGTGTGGGGGTACCTCTACGATCGCTATGCGCGCGCGAAGTTGCTGGCGTTAGCGTCATTTATCTGGGGTTCTACCACCATGTTGAACGCTAGCGCCCCTAGCTACCCCGTTTTTCTCGTCACCCGCGCCTCGACCGGTGTTGACGACTCCAGTTACCCCGGCCTGGACAGCATAGTCGCCGACTATTTTGAACCCAACATACGCGGCAAAGTCTACGGCCTGCTGCAGCTCAGCGGCCCCTTGGGCTACCTGTTGGGGATGGTCCTTGCCCTTATGTTGGGAGGGATCATTGGCTGGCGCAACGTGTTTTACATCACAGGGTCGCTGGGCATCGTACTAGCCATTATCATTTTCTTTGGGGTGCGCGAGCCGCCACGCGGCAAGAGCGAGCCAGAGCTGGCCGATCTGAGGGAAATCCACATCTATCACTTCAACTGGCAGACCGCCAAGGGGCTGTTCCGCAAGCCGACGCTGATCTTGCTCTTCATCCAAGGCTTCTTCGGCGTCTTCCCCTGGCAGGTGATCACCTTCTGGTTTTTCCGCTACCTTGAGACGGAGCGGGGATACACTCCCAACGAGATCCTCTTCACCATGTCCAGCGTGGTGCTGATCCTTGCCTCCGGCTACTTCATCGGCGGGGCGGCGGGCGACTGGGCCTTCCGACGCACACCGCGTGGACGGCTGATCGTCTCCTCCATAGCGGTGCTGCTAGGGGCTATCTTCCTTGTGTTCACCCTCAACGTGCCGCTGGAGAACCGAGGGTTGTTCATGGTAGGGCTGGCGTTGACGGCGATCTTCATGCCTTTTGCCGGGCCTAACCTCATCTCATCGGTGTACGACATCACCCTGCCGGAGGTGCGCAGCACAGCGCTAGCAGTGCAGCTGTTTATCGAGAACGCGGGTGCTGCCACTGCTCCTCTGTTAGCGGGGATTATCGCCGTGCGCTACGATTTGCAGACGGCGCTGCTGCTCATCTGCACCACCACGTGGGTGATATGCTCCATTTTCTACGCCATCGGCGCGGTGATGATCCCACGCGACATCGCTGTGCTGCGTGCCCAGCTGCGCGAACGTGCCGAGCAGGAGCGCGCCGGTTTGGCTGCCGCCAACTAACCGATCTGCTCCCAGCCCTATGTATGATGAGGGCTGGGGGTATGCTCTTATGCGCCGATGACGGCTCGCGCCACGACCATGCGCAGGATTTCGTTGGCGCCCTCGCCGATAGTCATCAGGCGCTGGTCGCGGTAGATGCGCTCGAGAGGGAACTCGGTGCTGTAGCCGTAGCCGCCGTGCAACTGGATGGCTTCGTAGGCGATGAACTCTGAGGCTTCGGAGGCGAGCAGCTTGGCGATGCCCGCTTCCTTGCGGAAATCGTGCCCCTGATCCTTGACCCATGCGGCGTAGTAGGTCATCATGCGGGCAGCCTCCAGCCGCGAGGCCATATCGGCGATCTTGAACTGCACGGCCTGATGCTCGCAGAGCCTCTTGCCGAACGTCTCGCGCTCTTGGATGTAGCGCAGCGTGGCCTCAAACGCAGCCTGCGCCAGCCCCACACAGCAAGCGGCGATGCCGATGCGCCCGCCGTTCAGCGTCTCCAACGTCTGATGCAGGCCGCGCCCCTCTTCGCCCAGCAGGTTGGGAAGAGGGACGCGGACGTTGTCATAGGTGAGGGGGCAGGAGTGCGACCCACGCACGCCCATCTTGGGGATGGGGGGTGCGACGTTGAAACCGGGGGTGTCGCGTTCCACAAGGATCAGGCTCAGCCCATGCGAGGGTTTGGCTGCATAAGGGTCGGTGCGCACCAGGGTGATGATCACCGGCGCACTGGTGGCGTTGGTGATCCACGTCTTGCTGCCGTTGATGACCCAGCTGGCGCCCTCCTTGACGGCGGTGGTGCGCACCCCACCGACGAGGTCGGACCCTGCTCCGGGCTCGGTGAGGGCGAGTGATCCCAGCACTTTGCCGCTGGTGAGAAGAGGGAGGTATTTCTCCTTTTGCTCTTTGGTGCCCCAACGCACGATGGGATAGCAGCAGAGGCTGTTGTGCGCAGCAAGGGCCAACGCCGTGCTGCCGCAGGCCCGCGCTACCTCCTCAATGGCGATGGCCGCGCTGACGCTATCCATGCCTGCCCCGCCGTATTCCTCGGGCACCTGAAGGCCGGTGAGGCCCAGCGCAGGCATCTTGGCGATGGCTTCCCAACGCAGCTCCTGACGGCTGTCCACCTCGGCGGCATAAGGGGCAAGCTCATGCTCGGCAAAGTCGCGCACGGCGTTGCGGAACATGCGTTGCTCATCGGTGAGTTGGAAGTCCATGATGGCTCCTTGTGAGGTGCAAAGCGGATCGGACTGTGGCAGCCAGATTATAGCAGATACAACTTCGCGCCAGCCTGTGCGTACTGGTATAACAGGATGCAGGAGCGAGACCAAGAATAGAGGGGAAGATCAACGTGGATGACGAAGATACAAGCAAGATGAGCCGTTTAGGGCCGGCGCCTTGGGGGTCTGAACCGATCCGAGGGCTGAACTACGACTATCTGGATATCGAGAAGCCGCCCGCTGTGGCGCCCAAGCCGGTGATGCCCAAAGTGGTGGAATACAACGCCGCACAAGCGCAGGATTTCTATCAGCGCATCCGCAGCAAGATTGTGCGCTGGGCGCAAGGGGCGGGCGCCGGCAAAGAGATCACCAAGTACGTGCTGCTTGTGCCGGACATCATGGCGCTGTTTGTGCGGCTGATGGGCGATCCGCGCGTCTCGGCGGCGCTGAAGGCCGAAATCGCCGCAGCTTCGGCTTACATCATCATTCCGCTGGACCTCATGCCCGAAGCCGCAATGGGGCCAGCCGGCCTCATTGACGATGCCATCGTGGGCATGATCGCACTGAACCGCGTGGTGAAGGCCATGGGGCAGGCAGGCGAGGACGTGCTGCGCCAGTATTGGGATGGCGATGAGGACGTGCTGTATGTGATGGAGGAGCTGCTGAAGAAGGCCGACCAGTTCGTCACGGGCAAGGTGTGGAGCGGCATCAAGAAGTTCATGGCCACTGCTGCGCAGGACCTTGAGCGGGCGGCGGGCAGTCTTACTGGCGGTGCTCCCGGCACGTCGAAGGCCAGCGGGCCGGTAGCGGGCTATCGTCCGCTGCTGCCGCGCAGTGAACAGGACGATACATCTGCCAAGGACGATGACCAGTGGATCATCCCCCCCAGCGAGCGGCGCAAGCCGTGACCTTGAGTTCCCCACCCGCGCCCCTCGACGTTTGGGCTTCGGGGCGCGGGCGGGGAATG
>DAOTYL010000046.1:0-3262 GCA_034434955.1 Anaerolineae bacterium
TAAACATAGCCTCATTCTACAGCTCATGCGGAGAGCAAGCGCATGGAATCCACGCCGCAGTCAGCCAACCAGGGAGCACGACCGGCGCGTGTGCTGGTCGTAGACGATAGTGAGGGCACCGCCGACGTGCTGGTGCGACACATGCGGCTAGAGGGCTACGACGCCCACGCCATCACCGACCCGCTGGAAGCGCTGGCCGCCATCAAAGCCGACCCGCCAGACCTCCTCCTGTTGGATGTGATGATGCCCCAGCTCAACGGGATGGACCTGCTCAAGGAGCTGCGAGCCTACGCCCCCACCGCCGAGCTGCCTGTGATCCTGCTAACAGCGCTGGGCGAGACGCGCGACGTGGTGCGCGGCTTTGAGCTGGGGGCCAACGACTATATGGTCAAGCCGCCGGAGTATGAAGTGCTGGCCGCACGGGTGAAGACGCAGGTCAACCTCAAGCAGTTGCGCGATCAGCGCCAGCGCGACCTCGCTGCGCTGCGCGAATTGAACGCGCTCAAAGACCGCTTCCTGCAGATCGCCGCCCATGATCTGCGCAATCCCATCCACAACATTGTGATCGGCCTGGAGCTGCTTGAGCGTATTGACCCCGACCTGCGGGCGCAGATCCGCGACTTTGATGTGGTGATGGAGATGATGCGCGTCGCCGTACAGACGATGCAAACCATCATCAGCGACTTCTTAGACTTCCAAGCCCTGCGCAGTGGCAAGATCAAGCTAGACCTTAAGCCGACGGCACTCAACGAAGTGGTGGCGAGGGTGATCGCCCAGCACCGCCCCGCCGCCGAGGCCAAAAGCATCACCTTGCACGCCCAGCTGGCCCCCTCCCTCCCCTCCACCCTCGCCGATCCCGGCCGCGTGGCGCAGGTGGTGAGCAACCTGATCAGCAATGCCATCAAGTTCAGCCCGCAGGGGGCCTCGGTGGGGGTGCGGACGCGCCTGATAGGTGGGCAGATCGTTGTGGAGGTGGCCGATAACGGGCCGGGCATTCCGGAAGAGGAGATCGCCCTGCTCTTTCAGGAGTTCGCGCGGCTTAGCAATCGCCCCACCGCCGGTGAGCCAAGCTCCGGTGTGGGGCTGTCCATCGCCCGCCAGCTGGTGGAAATGCACGGCGGGCGCATCGGTGTCAAAAGTCAGGTGGGGAAAGGATCGCTGTTCTGGTTCACCCTGCCGGTAAAAGGCGGGGAGTGAGGGGGACGGGAGCACCTGCCGATATCTTTGTAGAAAGGAGGAGACATCCCATGTTTCGTCTTGTGCGCTACTTCTCCATCGCTAGCCTGATCGGCTTCGCCATCGTGACCGCCGCGCTGGCTCTCTTTTTCCGCACTACGGCTATCTCCGGCTTGGTTGTGCTTGGCGAGAGCAAGAACGTGGCCTTGACGCGCTCGTTTGCCAACGCGCTGTGGCCGCAGTTCGCGCCCTTTGTCGCCGAGGCAAGCGGACTCAACCTGCAGGAACTACGCACCCATCCACAGATCGCCCACCTGGATGAAGCCGTCCGCACGCAGATGAGTGGCCTCTCGGTGCTCAAGGTCAAGGTGTACGACCTGAACGGCCTCACCGTCTTCTCCTCGGAAACAGCCCAGATCGGCGAGGACAAAAGCAACAACGCGGGCTTTCAGGCAGCGCGGCGCGGCGAAGTAGCCACCGAACTCACCCGTCGTGATACCTTCAGCGCCTTTGAGGGGGTGGTTGAAGACCGCGATGTGATCTCCAGCTACGTCCCTATCTATGGGCCGTCAGGGGAGATTGAGGGCGTCTTTGAGATTTATGACGACGTGACGCCGCTTGTAGAACGCATCAACCGCACGGAGATCATGGTCATCGGCGGCGTGGTCGGCATGTTGGCGCTGCTCTACGTAGCCCTTTTCTTCATCGTGCGCCGCGCCGAGCGCATCATTCATCAGCAGAACGCCGCTATCGTGCGCTCTGAAGCGCAGCTCAATGCCGTGCTGAATGCCATTGGGGACGGCATCCTCACGCTGGAGCCAAATGGCCGCATCGTGATGGCCAACCGCGAGGCGCAGCGCATATGGGGCCGCACCTTATCCGACCTGATGGGGGCGAGCGTAAGCACCCTGCTCGATCCCGCTTCATGGGAGGTGCTGGACAGCGTGCTCAAGCAGTTCGCCCAAAGCGGCGATGCAGCCTTGCTGGAGCAGGTCCGCGAGCTGACCGGCGTCCGTGCAGACGGCAGCACCTTCCCGCTGGAGATGCAACTGGCCGAGACGAACGTGGAAGGGCAGCAGTTGTTCACCGTCGCTGCTCGCGACATCACCGAGCGCAAGCGGGCCGCCGAAGCGTTGGAGCTGCGCAACCGACAATTGGCGCGGGTCAACACCTTTACGCAGGCTACGGTGGAGCATATGATCGAGATGCTCCAGCGCGATGCAGAGTATGCCGAACTGCTGACCTACATGCGGCAGGCACAGGAGCAGTTTGAGCGCCTCGGCGGAGCAGCCTAATCGTTCTGACAACCTGCGATCGGCGGAAGGTGGGTTGTTTCCTCCTCCCCGCAGGTGCGGGGAGGGGGAAACCGGAAACAGGCTTACTTCTTGCCTCGGTTCATATCCAGCGGCTCAAACTGAGGGGTATCTTTTTTCCCCTCTTCCGGCGGCACGATGGGCCGCGCCGTCGGCCCGGAGGGACGCGGGGCCTCGGCAGGGGGCGCCTCGCGGGAGCGGCGCACCAGCAGATAGATGCCCAGCGCAATCAGCACCCCCGGCCACACGATGCGGCCAAACCCGCGATGGAAAATGAGCAGTTCAAAGAACACGCCGCCGGCAACAAAGATGATCACGCCGCTGGTGATCCACTTCCTGCCGCTCTCCACCAGCCCATTGATACCGCTCCAGACGCCGTTGATGAGCAAGCCAATGCCCACCGCCGTGGGAAAGATCAGCGCCCAGGCGTAGGCCCAGCTTTCCCAGTGGCCGGTGATGGACTGATAGAGCAGCAGCAGGCCGGTCATCGTCACGACACTGCCCGGGATCGCCAACGGCCCGGCAGGTTTGCCGCCCATCACCATCCCCACAAAGAAGAGCAAGCCGGGGATGATGACAAAGAACGGCCAGAAGAACGCCCATAGGTTGATACCGAAAACCTGCCCCAGCAGGAACAACACTCCTAGCCCGATCAGCAGGAGGCCTATCAGCACCGACACGTGTCTTTGCTCACCCTTCTGGGCCATCTGTTGCTCGCCTCCTTCTGTCGCACCGCAGCGCGGTGAAGTGCTCCTTCACTGATCTATACGCAC
>DAOTYL010000047.1:0-21965 GCA_034434955.1 Anaerolineae bacterium
ATGGCCGGCTGGCAAGCCGAGCCAAAGCCTACTCCTCGACCTCGATGATCTCGCGACCCCTGTAGTACCCGCATTCCGGACACACTGTGTGCGGGCGCTTCATAGCGCCACAGTTATCGCAGGGGACGAGAGTCACAGGGCGTAGGGCATCGTGCTGACGGCGACGACCACGCCGTCCCTTAGAGAGTTTCCGTTTTGGCAGTGGGCCCATAGATATTCACACTCCTGACCAATACCGTTTACTCCGGCATGCGCCGGATGATTGGCAGATTATAACCGGCTAAGCGCAAGCGTTCAAGGCGAGCTACTCGCGGCGCGTGCTGATGCGCTCAATAGGCATCGGCTCTTCCGAGGTATCAAGCGCCGCTGGTGTCTCCACGCTGGGGGACGCTGCAGGCGCAGCGGGCTGCCGTCGGCGTGCTTCTTGGGTGACGTGGCGGATGCCGTTCTGAACGACAGCGAGGGTGCGCTTGAGCGCATCCTCCAGATCAGAGAGCACATCCACCACGTAGCGGTCGGCTTCCTCACGGATAGCGTTGGCCTCCTGACGGCTCTTCTCGATGATGCTCGCGGCGCGGGCTTGGGCGGCCTGCGTGATGGCGTCCCGCTGGATGAGCGTCTCACTCTTCTCACGCGCCAGATCGCGAATGCGTGCCGCCTCCTCATTGGCTTGCGCCATGATGCGGTCGCGCTCGCGCAACACGCGCTTAGCCTTCTCGATCTCCTCGGGGATGGAGATACGCATCTGGTCGATGAGTTCCAGCGCCCGCTGCTCATCGATCACTGTCAGGGTAGTGAAAGGGATGTGACGGCCAGAGTTAAGCAATTCCTCTAGTCGGTCCACCAGATGTTGAATGTCCAAGGCTCGCCTCCTCGGATGCAAAACTGCCGCAGCGCTTTCGCCGGATGGTCAATCGCGTAGCGATACCATTTCCACCGATCCAGCAGCATCATCGCCTAATTTGCGAAAATGCGCAAGTAGGGCCTGTTCCACGTTGGGGGGGACCATGCTACTGACATCCCCACCCAGCGAAGCGATCTCGCGGATGGTGCTGCTGGCCAGATGCATATGCTGCTCGCTGGCGATCAGGCAGACGAACTCGATCTCCGGTGCCAGGCGTTTGTTGGCCAGCGCCATACGGAACTCCAGCTCAAAGTCTGAGAAGACGCGCAGGCCGCGCACAATGGCTTGCGCCCCGACCTGGCGTGCAAACTCGACGGTGAGACCGCTGTAGCTGGTCACGCGCACGCCGGGAACGCCCTTGAGCGCCTCCTCTGCCAGCCGAACACGCTCCTCCACGGGGAAGAGCAGATTCTTAAGTGGGCGATCGTACACGGCGATGATCACTTCGTCAAATAGCTTGCTGGCTCGTATGGCGATGTCTACGTGGCCCAGGTGGATAGGGTCAAAGGTAGCGGGAAAGATCGCTCGTCGAGTAGTCACCGGAGTATCCCCCTGTTGAGTAAGCCCTTAGCTCATGTCGGTGCTTTCCAGCACCACGCTGCTGACACGCTCGGCAAGAAGGCGGTGCTGAGGTGCAGCCAGCTCCGGGTCTTGTTCGTAGATGGCGCGGGCTTCGCGTTGGACGAGGTCTACCAGCTGCGCGTCCATGAGGTTGGCAAAGCGGAAACGTGGCAGGCCACTCTGGCGCTTGCCCAACAGATCGCCTGCGCCGCGCAGTTTCCAGTCGATCTCGGCCAGCCTGAAGCCGTCGGTGATCTCCTCAACGGCGCGGAGGCGCTCGTCGGTGTCCAGAAAGGCGCGATCGGAGACCAAAAGGCAGTAGCCCTGTTGGCCGCCGCGCCCTACCCGTCCGCGCAACTGATGTAGCTGCGCCAGCCCGAAGCGGTTGGCGTTCTCGATGAGAATGACACTGGCGTTGGGCACATCAATGCCCACCTCAATAACTGTTGTGCTGACCAGTACCTGCGTCTCGCCGCGGTAGAAAGCCGCCATGGCTGCCTCTTTCTCTTCGGCGCTCATGCGACCATGCATCAACCCCAGTTTGAGGTCGGGGAAGACGGCGTTTTGCAGACGCTCATACTCGGCCACTGCGGAGCGTGCCTCCAGACGGTCGCTCTCCTCAATGAGAGGGCAGATGATATAGGCTTGCTGGCCCTTCTGCACTTGGGCGCGGATGAAGGCATAGGCGCGTTCGCGCTCCTTGGGTTGCAGGATGCGCGTCAGCACCGGCGTGCGCCCGGGCGGCATCTCATCTATCACCGTCAGGTCAAGATCGGCGTGCAGGGTTAAGGCCAGGGTGCGCGGGATGGGCGTGGCGGTCATAACCAGCAGATGGGGATTGCCACCCTCGGCCTTGCCGCGCAGGGCGCCGCGCTGCGCTACACCGAAGCGGTGCTGTTCGTCGATGATCGCTAATCCGAGGCGCCGGAACGCCACGCCTTCCTGAATGAGGGCGTGCGTGCCGACGACGATGTGGATGCTGCCATCAGCAAGGCCGTTGTAGATGCTCTCGCGCTCCAGAGGACTGACGTTGCCAGTAAGAAGAGCGATGTTCACCTGTCCGGCGAGGGGGCCGCGTGAGAAGAGGTCGCACAGGCGGGCATAGTGCTGTTCGGCGAGGATGGTGGTGGGGGCCATAAGGGCCGCCTGTGCGCCATTAGCGACGGCAATACCCATCGCCAGGGCGGCCACCACCGTCTTGCCGGAGCCGACATCGCCCTGTAGGAGGCGGTTCATGGGCACGTCGCCCGCCAAATCGCTGCGGATGTCAGCCAGCGCCCGCTGCTGGGCGTTGGTGAGGGCATAGGGTAGGCTATCCACCAAAGCGGCGAGCCACTCATCGCTGACGCTGAGCGGCAAGGCGCGGTGACGCTGCCAGCGGTGGCGCTGTTGGAGCATCGCCAAATGCAGGATGAACAACTCGTCGAAGGCAAGGCGGTGCAGGGCGGACTCCATATCGGCCCAAGAATCGGGGAAGTGGGCCTGTGCGATGGCGTCGTTGTAGTCCATGAGATCGGCACGTTCGCGCACCTCAATAGGCAGGTAGTCCGGCAGGCGCGGCGCCCATTCATCCACCACCTGTTTCATGATGCGGCGCATCACGCGCCCGCTCAGCCCCTTGGTGAGTGGATAGATGGGCACCACGCGCCCTGTGTGCAGCGATTCGCGGTCAAGCGGCTCAATCTCCGGATTGTTGATCACCAGACGGCCTAGATACTGCTCGATCCTCCCGCTGACAACATAGGCCTCGCCGTTCTCCAGCTGCTTCTCCATCCAGGGCTGGTTGAACCAATTGAGGCGCAGTTTGCCGCTGCCGTCTTCCAGATAGGCCTCCACGCGGCTGGCGTTGCCCCCCTTGATGGGCAGCACCTGCAGGCGCTCCAAGACGCCGATGACGGTCACTTCCTCGCCAACCTCAAGGCGGTTGATGGGTTTCATGCGGCTGTAATCGTCATAGCGGCGCGGGAAGAAGAAGAGCAGATCGCGCACGGTGTGCAGACCCAGGTTGGCGAGTAATCCGGCGCGGGCGTCGCTAATGCCACTCACGGTCTGGAGGGGAGCATCAAGGCCGCTCAGCACTTCCGGCGGAGCGGGGACGGTCTGCCGCCAGGCGTAGCCGCGCCGAGCACGCACCGTTGTCGGCGCTTCTTCCACTACCTCCGGTTCGTGCTCAAAGGTGCCGAAGACCTCCAGCTCCTCGGCGATCGTTTCGGGGCCGCCGAAAGCGATCTCCGTGCTGTAGCCTGCTGTCTCTTGCTCGGCGATGTGCTCTTCCTCGGCCTCTTCGATCTCCGGTTCAGGGGCCAGCAGCTCCTCCTCGGCGGGAGGGGTGGGGAGTGCAACGGGCGGGGTGGCCTGTGGTGGAGTGGCTTGCCCTGTTGCCAAGGCGATGATGTGCTCAATGAGGGCGGGACGTTCATCCAGGCTGGCAGCTTCGTATTGGCGCAGCAGGCGGACGATCTCATCCACTAGCACATGGTGAGCCTCTTCGTGCGCTTGCCCATGCGCCTCGCGCGCCCAGTGGTAGGCAAAGCGGGCAAAGCCGCCGATGACGGCCTTGTTCTGGTAGCCTTTCTGCTGCTCCAGGCGGAGAATCTTGATCAGGGTCTGCAGCGAAGATGCCATTTTCACTAAGTCGCTTTGCGGCGCATAACGACGATGTGCTCCCGCGTCATAGTGTGGTCTAGGACACCGGCGACATTTGTCGGGCTGTTCCGCAGGGGCATCCGCTTGTTGGGAATGCGCCGTTGAAATGTCTCGATATGCTCAAAGCCAAAGTGCTCAAAAAAGTCACGGATTGCTATACTGGTGGGCAGGATAACACCCTTGACCTTACGATTGCCCACCACATAGCAAGCATATCCCCCGGGTTTTATCAACGAGGATACGTGCGCGATAGAGTCGTACAGGTCAGAATAGAAGGATGAGACTTCGAGAGCGCGCTTCTCATCAGCCTCCTGGACCTGGCTTATGGCCAAGTTCAGCGCATCGCTTGGGAAGCGGCGTATCTCTTTGGCGCTCTCTCCGCCCATGAGCTTGCGGTCAATGCTGTCCGCATCGGGCAGGCCCAACCATGCAGCGGAGAGACGTGAGTACTGGCCATACGCTACAGTCGTGCGCGAGTCTCCGTAGGGCGGGGATGTCACAACGATGTCCACGCTGGCCGAGGCTACTTGATCATGCGGTACACCAACTACCGTATTGAAGTCACAGATGGTCGCCCTCGGCGGATGGTTGAAGTTTTGCATAATCGCCAAAAACTCCCGCAGGCCCTCACGGTTACGTTGGAGTTTGGAGGCCATAATCCCAAAGACGTCAGGGTTAAAGCGCTCGAGCTCCTGGGGACTGTAGCGATAGAGTTTGAACTCTCCGCTTCGTGTGTTCGAACTTTCCCTGACGGTTTCGCTGAACGCAACCCAGAAAAACAGCCTTGTCAACTCATCTTCTATCTCTTCAATAAACGCCCGCAGGCAAGAGAGTTTCTCGATCACTTCTGGCTTAAACCAGAAATCAAGGCGGCTAATCCCACGAATGGTGGGCCACTCAAAGGAGGGGAGCGGTTTCCATTGAAGGACAAACCTGTTCAATCGGGTTATATGCCTGTCTACCGCACGGATGTCAGGCGTGGACGTTTTGGCCTGTGCGATCAAGCGGGCCAGTGGGTTGAGGTCTGTGCCGACGGCATTGATGCCCCGAACTAGACCTTCTACCAGAGAGGTGCCCGTGCCGCAATATGGATCGAAGAGCAACGTTGCGCCAACGCCAAATAGGTCAAGTAACTTGCCCGCTACTTGCGGGATCATGCGTGCAGGATAGTCATGGTAGCAATGAGTCAGCTCCCGCGTGGGGGCACCGTTGAAAGTCCAGTCTTCAGGTTCTGTTTGTAGCTCGTCACGATCTGTGAAGAGCCTCAGCTGCACTGGACGAGGCATCGACGCTACAACTCCATCACTCTCTCGAACAAAAGCGGTAACTTATCTTCCTGTGCCCGAAACCCTGTTCCGTGATTGCGTGCTCTTGTCCCGGCGTCATGTAATCTGAGGTCAACAAGGACGTTGCCCGCTTGTATCTGGTTACGCAAGATCGCGGGGGAGGTTCCTAGCAGGAGTTGGGCGCGATCGTACTTGAACCACTCGGTATCCCCCCGCATCTCGCTAAATGCGCTGATCAACACAAGACCCGGCAATTTCTTCATAAAGCGCTCGGCGAGGGCCTCCAGTTGCCACTCAGCAATGATCTGGCCGGATATATGCCTCACCGAGATGGCTTGAGCCTCAATGTGCAAGAATAGGCCAGCGCTGTTAGGGATGCGCGACATGGTAAAGTATAGGCCTAAACGCCCCTCTTTATCGGGAGTTCCATATCTTCGGATCGCTTCCAGCGGGTTCAATCTCCATGCTTTTCGGTTGAACGTAAATAAGGTGATCATAGAGGTGGAGTTGATCCTGTGTGCCTTCAGTTCAATGCTGCCTAAGTCGGGTACGGCAAGGTTGTTCTCCTCCAAGCCGAGGTATTGCTCCAGTGTGTGGCCGATGCCCGTTGGGCCTCTCCGTTCCGCTGGAACCCACCCTCGCTCTCTGAGTTGGGCAAAAGCCCTCCTAAACTCGTCGAGAGTCATGCTCTTGGCATTTGACATCAATACCCCCTCAACGGGCCGCTTGGGTGGTCACCGCGGCGAAGCCCAGTGCACCCGGCCCGACGTGTGTGCCGATCACCGTTGTGGCGTGGGTGACCACTACCTCACCCCGCTGGGGGATCACATCCCGCACGCGCTCCAGCAGATCGTGGGCGCACTCGGCGCAGTTGGTGTGCATCACCGCGAGGCGCTCAAACGGTGCCGATTGTCGCAGGCGGTTGGTCAGCGCATGGACTGCCCGCGACCAAGTGCGCACGCGGGTCACGGTGGACACCACACCCTCGCGTAGCTCAACCATAGGCTTGATGTTGAGCAAAGTGCCCAGCCCCGCCTGCACGAGGTTGATGCGCCCGCTGCGGGCCAGATACTCCAGGGTGTTGAGAACGGCAAAGAGCTTGATGCGGGCCAGGGTGTCCTGCACCGAGTCTAGCACAGCTTCAATATTCGCGCTCCTGCGGATGGCTTCCACAGCAGCCAGCACGGCCCAACCCAGCCCCATGCTTACCTGGCCGCTGTCCACTAGATGGATGCGTTGGGGGGCGATTTGGCGGGCGGCTAGCCGCGCTGCGTTGTAGATGCCACTCAGCTTGCTGGCGGCGTGGATGGAGACGATTGCACCGGCCTTTTGGAGCACACGATCGTAGACCTCCATAAAAGCCGCCGGGCTGGGTGCAGAGGTCTTAGGCAGGGGGCGCATACGGGGCAGGCGTTCGTAGAACTCCTCCCGCGTGATGCCAACTCCATCGGGGAGTGTCTGCTGGCCAATGGTGATCAGCGCGGGGATAACATGAATGCCGCTTTGCTCGATCACATCCTGCGGGATGTCGCAGGTGCTATCCGTCACGACAGCGATCATAGTCCCTTTCTCCCTGTGGGAACAGGCGGCGGTCAGTCGTCGCGCCCTGTCCCCTCTAAGATGGCCATCCCTAACCCGTCAGGGCCGATGCGCGTGGCCAGTAGCGGCGTGTACAGTAGCAGCGGGGACTGTAAGCGGGCAAACTCAAGAGCCAGCCGATCCTGCAACATGCGGGTGCGGTCGGTGATACGCAAAGTGCCTTGCAAGATGCACAGCCGCTCGATATCGGTGAACTCGGCCACGAACTCGATCATCTTATCGATGGCCTGTGCGTGCGTGCGGGCCTTCTCCATGGTGATGAGCAAGCCATCCTCAATGGTCAGCAGCGGTTTGATCTGGAGCATGGTCCCCAAGATGGCCTGCGTCTCGCCGATCAGATCGGCCTGCTGGATGTAATCCAGCGTATCCACGTAGAAAACGCTGTACAGGCGTGGGATCACAGCACGCGCCAAATGGACGACCTCGTCTAGCGAAGCGCCCATGCTCGCCGCCTCAGCGACGGCCTCAACCAGATAGCCCAGTGCAGCGGAGGTAGTGCGCGAGTCGATCACGGCAATCTCGCAGCGTCCCATAAAAGCGTTGCGGGCGGCGAGGGCGTTGGCGTAGGTCTCGGTGAAGTGCTGCGAATGCAGCAACACGCAAATCTGGTCGGTCGTGCGGCTAAGGTGCTGAAAAACTTCGGCAAAAGCGCCAACCCCAGGGGCTGAGACCCGCGGTGGGGTAGGGGAGCGGCGTAGACGGTGGAACATCTCCTCGGCGTCGATATCAACCCCATCGCGCAGCACGCGGTCGCCAAAGTGGATGTTGAGCGGCACGACGGTGATATTGTAGTCGTGGACCAGCAGGGGGTCTTCAAAGGTGGCGGTGCTGTCCGTGACGATGCGAACCTTAGCCAAGGGGGCCTCCCAAATAGGGCGAAGAGATGCTGACGCCTACTCGGCGCTGATGATGTAGTAGTAATGGGCCTGCCCGCCTTCGCGCAGTTCGATCTCGTGGTTGGGGTATAGCTCCATGAGATGCTCGGCCAGCGTGCGAGCTTCCTGCGGGGTGATATCGGCTCCGTAGTAAAGCGTGATCAGCTCCAGATCATCCACGTTCATCTTCTTCAGCAGTTCCACCACCACACTGTTGAGATCGTCGCCGACAGCGCACAGGCGGTCATTGTGCAGGCCGATCACCTGCCCTTTTTTCACCTTCAAGCCGTTGATCTTGGCGTCACGGGTAGAGCGGGTGACCTCCCCCGTTTGGACGGTGGCGCTCATCTCTTGCATGGCCTTGGCTACGGCATCTAGGTCGCCGTGTGGGTCAAGGGCCAGCAACGCTGAGATGCCCTGAGGGATCGTTTGGGTAGGGACGACGCGTACCTGCTTGCCGTTGACCTGCTGGGCGGCTTGCTCGGCGGCCATGAGGATGTTCTTGTTGTTTGGTAGGATGATGACCTTGTCAGTGGGCAGGCTGTTGATGGCCTCCACAATATCGCCGGTGCTGGGGTTCATGGTTTGCCCGCCGGAGATGACGCGCCCCGCGCCGAGGCTGTAGAAGATGCGCCTTAGACCCTCGCCTGGCGCAACGGTCACTGCGGCGATGGTGCCTTCGGCGATAGGCGGAGGGGCGATCGGCTCGCGTTCCGGCATATGCGGGCCGCCACGCTCCTGGACGAACCGCTCGTACTGGGCGTCCATGTTCTCGATAACCACGTCATGCAGCACGCCCTGTGAGGCCCCATAGCCGATGACCTCACCGGGGTTATGAACGTGCACATGCACCTTGATCAGGTTCGAATCGCCCACCACCAGCGTGGACCAGCCCATTGCCTCGATGTCGGCGCGAATGCGGTCAACATCCAAGCCCTGGCCTTTGATGAGATACTGCACGTCGTAGCCATAGCCCTGCTCATCTTCCGGCGTAAGGGCGCTTTGTAGGGCGCCCACTTCAGCGGCTGCAGCGACCTCCAGCGGTTCACCGCGCAGATAGCGCAGCATTCCCTCTAGCAGGTAAGTGAGGCCCATGCCTCCGGCGTCTACGACGCCAGCCTCGGCCAGCACATCAAGCAGCTGCGGTGTGCGCTCCACAGACTGGTAGCAGCGGGCCACCACCCGATCGAGAATGGCGATCAGATCGTGGGTGTGCTGGGCGGCCAAGGCGGCTTCCTCGGCTCCCTCGCGGGCAACGGTGAGCATAGTCCCCTCGACAGGGGTCTGGACGGCCTGATAGGCCAAGCGCACACCTTCTTGCAGGCCACGCACCAGCCCTTCGCTGTCAATAGCGGCGTCTTTTTCCACAGCGCGGGCAAATCCGCGCCACAGCTGAGAGAGGATCACGCCGGAGTTGCCGCGTGCGCCCATCAGTGCGCCGTTGTAGAGTTGCTGAGCCACGTGCCCGATATGGGGGTCATTCAGCCCGGCAATCTCTTTGCAGGCGCTGCGCATGGTCAGCAGCATGTTGGTGCCGGTGTCGCCATCCGGCACGGGGAAAACGTTGAGGGCGTTGACGCTCTCATAATTTTGCTCCAGCCAGGCAGTGCCAGCCTGCGCCAGGCGCTGGAGAAGATGCCCGTTGCATGTATGGAGTGCCTCGCCGGAGGGAATAAACTCACGCTCCATCTCTGCTTCTCCTCTGGCCTTATCCTCCGACCTAGTCCCTCTCATCCATCATGCGTAAGCCCTGGACGTGCACGTTCACTTGATAGACCGGCACGCCCACCGCCTTCTCTACTTGAAAGCGCACCGCGTTGATAACGCTGTTGGCGACAGAGAGGATGCGAGTGCCGTGCTGGATGATGACGTACACATCGATGATCAGGCGGTTGTCCTTGTAGTGCACCTCAATGCCGTGATGAGGATCGCGGGTGAGGGTGGCGGCTAACTCGCCAATGGCGGTTTTGGAGGCCATGCCCACCACACCGTAGCTCGTCAACAGGGCCTGGCTGGCGATGGTGGCCACCGCCGTCGGTGAGACGAGGATAGTGCCCAGATTTTCGTCTTTTTGCTCGCCCATCGTTGCTACCACACCTTGTCAAAATACGCCTGCTGCGGTATGCTCTACACGCTACAGCGTTGGTTGCTATAGCATGGGCATAAACGTAAAACACCCTATCGTCAAGAAGGTAATGCTATGGCTGTGTGTGAAATCTGTGGAAAGAAGCCCATGTTCGGGCATAATGTTAGCTTCTCCGATCGGCGCACCAAGCGCATGTTCAAGGTGAACGTGCATAAAACGAAGATCATGCGCAATGGCCGCCTGGTGACCGTCAAGGCATGCGCCAAGTGCATCAAGACGTTGAGCAAGGACATCAAGGCACGTTGAGCGCGGTGCGTCGCATCTCCCATTTCCTGACGAAGAGGGCCTGCGCGGCCCTTTTTGTTTGACCTTTGCTCCTTGTCTCTTACCCCGCCCCTCTGGCGGCCAGCGCGGCGGCACGCAGATTGACAATGGCCGCCCCTATGCCCAGCGGCGACTCAAAGATGGCGCTGCCTGCAGCCAACATGTTCGCGCCGGCGGCCACCACCTGGGGGATCGTATGAGCATCCATACCGCCGTCCACAGCGAGATCGGCTTCCGGATTCATCTCATCCAATAGGCAGCGGGCCTGCTCGATCTTATGCAGCGAGCGCTCGATAAAAGCCTGCCCGCCGAAGCCCGGGTTAACCGACATGATCAGCACGAGGTCGACATCGGAAGCGATGGCTTCCATCAGGCTGACCGGCGTGCCCGGGTTAAGAGCCACACCCGCCCGCAGCCCTAAAGCATGGATCGCCTGTACGGTGCGGTGGAGGTGGGGGCATGTCTCCACGTGGACGGTCAGCGCAGCGGCTCCGGCCTCGGCGAAGGCCGTCAAGTAGCGGTCGGGATCGCTGATCATGAGATGCACGTCCAGCGGCAAATGGGTGACCTGCCGCAGGGCCTTGACAACCAGCGGGCCGATGGTGATATTGGGGACGAAATGGCCATCCATAACGTCCACGTGAATCTGGTCGGCGCCGCCCTGCTGGGCAGCCAGAACTTGCTCGCCAAGCCGCGCGAAATCTGCCGATAGGATGGATGGTACAATCTGGATGGGTCGTTTCATGGTGGCGACAGTGTAACATGCTGATATGCCGTGTGCAATAGTTTACGGGGTCTTTTGGGGCCGTGCAAGGCAGAGAGATGGGAGCACCTATGGCGGAAGAGAAGCCGCATGTGACGATCTACACCGACGGCGGCGCCGATCCCAACCCAGGGCCGGGCGGCTGGGCGGCGATCCTGATCCACGATGCCAGCGGGCACGTGAAGGAGATTTCCGGCGGCGAACCGTACACCACCAACAACCGCATGGAGCTGAAGGCGGCTGTCGAGGCACTGGCGGCGCTCAAGCAGCCCTGCGTAGTGGCGCTGCACAGCGATTCGGCCTATCTGGTGCAGGGTATGACGCGCTGGGTAGCAAGGTGGGCGGCCAATGGCTGGGTGCGCGGCAAGAAGCGTGAGCCGGTGGAAAACGTCGACTTGTGGCAACGGCTGGTTGAGCTGGCGCAGGTGCACGATGTGAGCTGGAAGTGGCTGCGTGGGCACAGCGGCAACCACTTGAACGAGCGGGTAGATGCGCTGGCGAGGCAGGAAATCCGCCGGCTATACGAGGAAGAGCCCGGACGCCCCACCGCCGATGCCGAGGTCTACCTGCTCACCTCGGCGCGGGGCGAGCAGGGGTTGTGGGCAGCGTTAGTCCGCTCTGCGGACTTTAGGGGGTTGCCCGATGGCAACCCCACTTCAGTCCGCGGGCGGGGTACGGAGCGCCTGCTCCACGGCGAGGAGCGCAACGCAACGTCCAACCAATTGGACCTCATCGCTGCCGCCGAGGCGCTGCGCATCCTACCGGAGGGCATCCACGTGCGGGTGTACACCCTTTCGGACTATCTGCGCAACGGGGCCACGCAGTGGCTGCGGGCATGGAAGCAGCGCGGCTGGCGCACCCGCGAGGGGGCAGCCGTAAAGAACCGCGAGCGGTGGGAGCAGCTGGAGGCGGAGTTGAACCGCCGCACCGTGGAGTGGCCTCCTGTGAAGGACGATCCGACCTATGAGTTCACCTTTGAGGACCTGGCGCAACGTGCGCAGGAGGCGTTTGCTGCTAGGCGGGCCGATCGCGACGGAGAATCTCCGTCTTGAGCTGACCACAGCCGGCGTTGACGTCGATGCCGCGTCGTACACGCACCGTGGTGGGGATACCGTAGTCTTGCAGGATGCGTACAAAGCGCTCCACGCGCTGGCGGTCGGAGGGTTCGCCGTGATAGCCGGAGGTGGGGTTGAGGGGGATGAGGTTGACGTGGCACAGCAGTCCGTGCAGCAGCTTCCCCAGCGCATGGGCCTGCTGGGGCGTGTCATTCTCGTGGGCGATGAGCGTCCATTCAAAGGTCACCCGTCGACCGGTGCGCTGGATGTAATCCCTCACCGCGCTCAGTAAGTCGGCGAGGGGGTAGCGGCGGTTGATGGGTAGCAATGCGGAACGCTCCTCATCTGTGGCGGCGTGGAGGGAAATCGCCAGGCGCACCTGCAAGTCCTCTTCAGCAAAACGGCGGATGGCGGGCACCAGCCCCACCGTGCTCACGGTGATATGTCGCTGGCCGATGGCCAGACCGTCCTTGTCCGCCAGCCTGCGGATGGCCTCCAACGTGTGATCGTAGTTGTGGAACGGCTCGCCCATGCCCATCAGCACTACATTGCTGAGGCGATGGCCTTCTGCCTCCAGCACACGGGCGATGTGCAGCGCCTGCTCCACGATCTCGCCTGCCGTCAGGTGGCGGGCAAAGCCCATCTGGCCGGTAGCGCAGAAGACGCAGCCCATCGCGCAGCCTGCCTGCGTGCTAAGGCAGGCCGTGCGGCGCACGCCCTCGTAGCGCATGAGCACCGTCTCGATGATCTGACCATCAGGGAGGGAGAAGGCGTATTTGCGCGTCTCGCCGTCGGAGGAGCGCACCTCCTGCACCAGCGTCAGCCCACCGAGGCGCGTTTCGGCGGCCAGCCGCTCGCGCAGTGCCGAGGGAAGGTTGGCCATTGCCTCGAAGTTCGTGACCCTACGGCGGTAGAGCCACTGCCAGACCTGATCGGCGCGGTAGCGCTCATAGCCCCAGCCCGTGATCAGGGCGGTGAGTGCTGGGCGCGACAGATCGTACACGTTGGGCAGGGGTAGGACGACCTCGTCAGGCATGGTTTAGCGCATCGGCCAGATCGGCGATGCTCTCAAATACCCAGTCGGGTTTGATGGTGCTGGCCTCCAGTGTGGCGCGGTCGGTGACGCCACTCAAGACAAGGATCGCACCGATACCCACGCGCTGAGCGCCAAGGATGTCCGTCTCCAGCCGGTCGCCGAGCATGGCCGTCGTGTGTGGCTCGGCGTTGAGATGACGCATGGCAGCGTGGAAAATAGCGACCTCGGGCTTGCCCATCACCAGAGGCTCCACGCCGCTGGCGGCCACCAGCGCGGCGACAATGGCACCCGAGCCGGGGGTGATGCCATCCGCGGCAGGGAAGCTGCCGTCGCGGTTGGGAGCGATAAACGGCACGCCGGCACGGATGAGGCGCGTGGCAATGGTGAGCTTGGCAAAGGTGATGCGGCGATCCAATGCGGCCACCACTGCCGCAACGCCTTCGGGCTGTTCTTCGCCGTCGCACACGGTGAAGCCTGCCTCGGTCAGCGCCTGCTTGAGGCCTACCTCGCCGATGACGTACATCCGCGCACCTGCCGGAAAGCGCTCGCGCAGATAGTGAGCGGTGGCGGTGGCGCTGGTGAAAATGCGCTGCGGGTCGGCGGGAATGCCGAAGCGGGCGAACTTCTCAAGGTAATCATCGGGCGTGCGCATGGCGTTGTTGGTGAGCAGTGCCCATTGGATGCCGCGTGCCGCCAGCACATCAAAGAAACGGCGCAGGCCAGGGAGCGGTTCGTTGCCGCGCCACAGCACGCCGTCGCCGTCAATGAGGAGGGTTTTCAAGGTGTGCAGTTTCATGGCCCTGATTATACCATCTGTGGCGGCGACGGTGTTTGCCGGGGCGGGGCAAATCTGGCTATACTTGCCCCCGTGCGAATCCCAGATGGACGGGCCGGACATGCGGATCGACATCCTGCGAAGGAGACGAACCTCTTGGCGATGAAGCTCTCGGTGATTATGCCCGTGTACAACGAGCGCGAGACGTTGGAGGAGATCGTGCGGCAAGTGCTGGCGACCGGCCTCGCTCATGAGATCATCATTGTGGATGATGGCTCTACCGATGGCTCACGCGAGATCATGCGGCAGTGGGAAGGCCATGACACGGTGCGCGTGATCTACCATGAGAAGAATATGGGCAAGGGGAGTGCAGTGCGCACGGGTTTTCAGGCGGCGACGGGCGAGGTCTTTATCATTCAGGACGCCGATCTGGAGTACGACCCGCGCGATTACCCCGACTTGCTGCGCCCCATTGAGGAAGGGCGGGCGGATGTGGTGTACGGATCGCGGTTTTTGGGCAAGCCGGCCCGCAAGATGAAGTTCTGGCATCGGGTGGGTAACTTTATCTTGACGCTGATGACGAACATCCTCTACGACCTTGATCTCTCCGACATGGAGACATGCTACAAGTGCTTCCGCGCCGATGTGGTGCGCAACATTCCCCTTCACTCGCGGCGCTTTGAGTTTGAGCCGGAGATCACGGCCAAGGTGGCCAAACGCGGCTACCGCCTCATCGAAGTGGCGATCTCCTACTATGGGCGCGACTTTGAGGAAGGGAAGAAAATCACAGGCTGGGATGCCCTGCCCGCCATGTGGACACTAATCAAGTATCGTTTTGTGGATTGATCCGTCCTTCCGGTTGACTTTCCCCTGCGCTGTGCGTAGACTGGCCTCGGTTGTTTTACCGTACAGCAAGGGGGGAGGCAATGACCACTATCCTACACAGCGCTGGTTTTCTGGGCACAAACGCCAACTTTGCCGCCGACGCAACGCTGGTTGTGATGCTGTTTGCGGCAGCACTGTTCACACTGGGAGTGGCGCTGGCCCTGCGCAGGCGCTATGAGGCGCATCGCTGGGTGCAAACGTCGGCGGCGGCGCTGAATGCCATCATGGTGGGGTGGATGATGGTGCTGCCTTTCCGCGACTTTGTGCTGCGTGACCAAGGCGGGCCGCGCCTGCCGATCTTCTACGCCATCACCGCTGCGCATGCCCTCATGGGGTTCACGGCGCTGACCTTTGGGCTGTTTGTGGTACTACGGGGCAATGGGCTGATGATCGCGCCGCTGCGCTTCCGGCGCTACAAACCCTTCATGCGGGCAGCCTATGGGCTGTACATGACAGCGACGCTGATCGGCCTGCTGGTGTACATCGTGTGGTTTGTGGTAGAACCCAACCCCCCGTTGTACCGCTGAGGCAGCGCTATGCCAGCAGCGCCGTACAGTACAGGTTGCCTGTGGCAGACAGGGCAGGCTATGCTAAAGCTATCCCGATCTATCCAGAGGGACAAACGTCAGGAGCCGATATGCTTGAGAAAGCCATTGAACACGCACATGCCAACCGCGAGCGTTACCTGGCGCAGCTTTTTGACCTGCTGCGTATCCCCAGCATCAGCACGCTCTCCGAGCACAAGGCCGACATCCAGCGGGCCGCCGACTGGCTGGCAGCGGACATGGCCCGCGCGGGCTTGAATAACGTGCAGGTGATGCCGACGGCGGGCAATCCGGTGGTCTACGGGGAGTGGCTGGGGGCGGGCGATGGTGCGCCTACGGTGCTAGTCTATGGCCACTACGATGTGCAGCCTGTCGACCCGCTGGAGCTATGGGAGACGCCGCCTTTTGAGCCGACGCTGCGCGAGGGCAAAATCTACGCACGCGGTGCCTCGGATGATAAGGGGCAGGCCTTCATCCACATTAAGGCGCTGGAGGCGATGCTGGCGGCCAACGGCAGGCTGCCGGTCAACGTCAAGATCGTCTTGGAGGGCGAGGAAGAGATCGGTTCGTTGAACTTGGAGCCATTTGTGGTAGCACACAAGGACCTGCTGGCTGCCACCAGCGGCTTGATCTCCGACAGTCGCATCCTTAACCCCCAGCAGCCTTCCATCACCTATGCCCTGCGCGGCATGACCTATATGGAAGTGCGCGTGCGCGGCCCCAAACGCGACCTGCATTCCGGCAGTTACGGTGGATCGGTGCACAATCCGGCGCAGGTGGTGGCGGAGATTATCGCCGCACTGCATGACAAGGATGGCCGTATCACCATCCCGGGCTTCTACGACAAGGTGCGTCCGCTCTCCGCGGAGGAGCGTGCTGCGCTGGCGAAAGTGCCCTATACGCTGGCGCAGTGGCAGGAAGAGACCGGCCTGCACACTCCCTGGGGAGAGCCGGAATACACCCTGCTGGAGCGCATGACGGCACGCCCCACTTGTGAGGTCAACGGCATATGGGGCGGTTTTCAGGGGGAAGGGGGGAAGACTATCATCCCCGCCGAGGCAGGGGCGAAGATCAGTATGCGGCTGGTGCCCGATCAAGACCCTGATGAGATCGCCCGTCTGTTTACGGACTACGTCAAGCAGCTGGCGGGCGACAAAGTGCAGATTGAGGTGATCCAGCATACCGGTGGCTGGTGGGCCATCACGCCCATCGACTCGCTGGAGATGCAGGCGGCAGCGCGGGCGTATGAAGCCGTGTGGGGTGTGCCACCCGTCTTCACCCGTGAGGGCGGGTCGATCCCTATTGTGGCGACCTTCCAGCGCGAACTGGGCACGCCGGTGGTGCTGATGGGCTTTGGGCTGGATGACAACGTCCACTCGCCCAACGAGCACTTCCGCGTGGATCACTTCTACAAGGGCATTGACACCGTTATCCATTACTATCACTATCTGGCCGAGCGGTATGGTGAATGAGTGCGCTGGCCGACTTGCTGGACGAAGGCTACGATATCCTTGAGGCGCTGGACCTCCTCATCGCCGATAATCACCCCGACCTGCACGAAGCGTTGCTGGAGGCAGTGGACGATCACGACCGCCGTGTGCGCATCTACGCAGCACTGCGGCTGGCGGAGTTGTTCCATGATGTGGCAGCGCTGCCCGGCCTTTATGAGGCGTTGCAGAGCGGCGATCGGCGTATGGGCAGGCTGGCTGCCGACCTGATCTGGGAGATCGGCGATGAGGACGCAGCGGGGCTGATCCGTGCCCTGCACCTTGAACGTGCCGAGGTGCGCGAGGCCGTTGCGGGAGCGTTGGAAGCGGTGGGCTGGTTCCCCGATGATGTGGAGAACGAGGTCGCATACCATATTGCCACGCGGGGCTGGCGGGAGATTGTGGTGATCGGGGCGCCAGCCGTGCCGCCCTTGCTTTCGGCGTTGGACGATCCGGACGGCAACGTGCGGCGCGGCGCCGTGTGGACGCTGGGGCAGATCGGTGACCCACGCGCCGTGCCTTTCCTCATCTCCATGCTGGAGGATACGGCAGGCGATATGTTCGGCATCGGCGAGCGGGTGTGCGATGCCGCCGCCGAAGCGCTGGAGCGCATCGGCACGCCGGAGGCACTGGCGGCAGTGCGGGCCTGGCACAGTAGGCGGGCGTGAGCTAGAACGCGGTTACTGTTCGGCAAATGTGTGCAGGGCAGACTCCCAGAGCATGTCAAACTCGCCGGGGAGGTAGGGCCGGTAGAAGGTGATGCGATCCACTAAGCCGCTATAGCGGGCCAGCACCCTCTGCCCGATCTCCTGGGGAGGGGCTACCACGGCGAAAGTCTCCACCATCTCATCGCTGATGAGGGCAGGCATATCGCCCCAGCGTTTGCGGGCGGCCAGTGCCGAGAGTTCCTCGGCCACGTCCTCCCAACCGTGCGTGGCGAAAATCACACGGTAGGAGGGCGTGCTGGCGTAAAAGGCGATCTGCTGGCGCACGAACTCGCGCATGGCGGACATTTCTTGCGCATTGCGGCCTGTGACGATGAAGACGGAAGCGATCAGCGTCACATCGTCAGGATGACGGTTTGCCCGCGCAGCGCCTTCTGCGATGGCGGGGCGGACGATCTCCGTGAGGTACTTCACCGAGTTGAGGGGATGGACGTGGAACCCCTCGCACAGTTCACCGGCGAGGCGGCACAGGCCGCTGTTGACGCCCGCGATGGTGATGGGGATGGGATAATCGTGGCGCGGCGGGATGAAGAAGGGCGTCATCAGCGTGAAGGTGTAGTACCGGCCGCGATAGTTGAGGCGTTCGCCGCTGCGCCAGGCATGCCAGATGGCCCGCAGGGATTCGATCACTTCACGCAGGCGCGGGAGAGGCGCATCCCAGGCTACGCTGAAGCGGCGCTCGTTGTGGGCTTTCACCTGTGTCCCCAACCCGAGGATAAAGCGCCCTTGCGTCATCGCAGCGAGGTCCCAGCAGGTATAAGCAAGCGTCATCGGGCTGCGGGTGAAGCTCAGAGCGATGGCTGTGCCCAGCGTCATGCGTGAGGTGGTCGTAGCGGCCAGCGCCAGCGGCATGAAGGGGTCATGGTTGGTTTCGGAGGACCACAGACCGTCAAACCCCAGTTCCTCGGCAGCGCGGGCAATCTGGGGGATACGCAGCAGATCATCGGTTCCCATCAACGAAGCGTCCAGTTTGATCTTAGTAGGCATGGTCACCTCTCAGGATAGGGAGGGAGGACATCAAGCGCAACGGATTGGCCGGCATCAATCATCAAGGGGCGAAGGCCGCCGTGCTTGCGGATCGTCACGCTGCCCAAGCCCTCCACACGCCAGCCGTCCGCTGCGCCGATCAGCGCGGCCTGATCGTCAATCCCGATGAGCAGCGTGTCGGACGGGAACAGGACAGCGATTTGCTCGATCACCTGCGGCTGGAGCCAGTTGTAGTAGGGCAAAACGACGATCCCTTTGAGCAGGCCCAATCCGTCAAGGCGCTCAAACTGCAGAGCGTCAAGAGTTCGGGGGGCAGGCTGCGGAGGAGTGAACGACACACTGCCCAACGCTGCAGCGGCTCCGCCTGATGCCACAAGCAACGCTCCCCTTGCGTGTGCCGAGAGCAGCGCTTCCCAAACGAGTGTGCCAGCCAACACCCGATGCAGCGCCTGCGGTTGTCCGCCGCCGAGGTAGATGCAGTCGGCGGCGGCGAGGGCGGCAGCCTGTGCGGGGTCGGCGGCCTGCTCACGGCTGAAGATAGGCAGCACGCTGACCTCTATCCCCATCTGCTCCAGAGCGGCGGCGGTCTGCGCGGTTCGTCGCTGGGCTGCTCCCTCCTTGTGTGCGGCGAGTGCAGCGGGTAGGATCACCGTGCGGCGCATCCCCTGCGGCGCGAGCGCACGCAGGTGTTCCCACAGCGGCAGGGATGTGGGACGCAGCCCCTCGCCGCCAAGCAAGACAAGCACGCCGTGGCGAATAGGCGGTGCTGGCTTCATCGCAGCCTATTATAATGGCAGGCGCAGCAAAATCGGAATCGCGAAGGAGCAGGGAGGGGCCTCTGCGGTGCGATCTCCATGTGGATGGCAGAACGTTCGCTCATCGCCGGTCGCAGATGGTGGAGGGGCGAGTTATAATCGGTTGAAACGAGGGGGACCGCTAGGGTGCGATCGTGCCGCTGATGGTCATCTCGCCGTTGGTGATGCTGATGGCGCTCAACGTGATGTGGAACGGCGAGGCGACGATCGGCGCATTGATGCTCTGCTCAACGGCGGCAGCAAGTTGGTCGAAAGTCGCGCTGTCGAACTCCAGCGGGCCGAACTCTATGCGGGTGATGGTGATCTCAACCGTACCGTTGGGGCCGATGGTCGGCACGATGGTGATCAAGCCGCTGAAAGCCAGCGGTGGCATGTGCACCGTGCCATAAACGTTGATGGCGCCGTTGGCGAGCTGCACTTGCACGTCTTCAAAGGGAATATCCGCCCCGTCTGCTTCGGCCTCGCGGATGGCGGCATCCACTGCTGAAGTCAGTTCGGCCTCGGTGAAGGTAAGGGTAAAAGGCCCGCTAGGGGTGGCGAGGTTGAGCGCTCGCCATTTGCTGTGGAACGAAGCCAGTGCCTCGTCTGAGGGCAATACCGCTTCGGATGGTTTGCCCGATGCGCCGAGCGGGGCGTTGCAAGCCAGCGTGCCCCAGATCAGGGCGATGGTGACAATGGTGACAATTTTCGTTGAGGTTTTCATCGTCTCTCTCAGCTTGGTGCGGTATTATAGCGTGCCACACGTGGCTGACAACCCTTTTGAGATAACGATTGGCCTACGGTAGGGCTGCGGTGGGGATGGAACGCCTGCAAAAACTGATGGCGCGCGCCGGTGTTGCCTCGCGCCGCGAGTGTGAGGCGATTATCGAGCAGGGTCGTGTGACGGTCAACGGAAAAGTTGCTACGCTCGGCATGAAGGCCGATCCGGAGAAGGATGATATCCGTGTAGACGGCGAGCGTCTACGCCTGCCCCAAAGCTACGACTACATTATGCTCAACAAGCCGCGCAATGTGATCGCCGACGAGGACGTAGGAGGAAACTGGCCGCGTGCCCGTGACCTCATCCCCTTGGAGGGACATCTCTATCCGGTGGGGCGGCTGGATGTGCAGAGCGAGGGATTGATGCTGTTCACCAACGATGGCGATCTGGCGCATATCCTCACACATCCGCGCTATGAGCATCCCAAAACCTACCATGTGCTGGTTGAGGGCACGCCAAGCGAGAAGACGCTGGCGGCGTGGCGGCGCGGCATCATTCTGGATGGCGAACGCACTCTGCCCGCCGAGGTAAAGGTGGTGCGCAAAACGCGGGATGGCGCCCTGCTGGAGGTGGTGATGCGCGAGGGGCGTAAGCGCCAGATTCGGCGCATTGCCGCGGCGCTGGGCCACCCCGCTTTGCGCATTGAGCGCATCCGGCTTGGCCCGCTGGAGTTGGGCAACCTGCCGCGTGGGGCATGGCGCCGCCTTACAGAAGAGGAAGTGGCGGCGCTGAAAGCCATCCGCGAGCAGGCGAGACAGCGCCGCCGTTTGCCTCGCCGCCGGAGGGTTGACAAGGCACGCCAAGTACCCGCCCCTAAATCCCCTAGAGCACCCACACGAGGATCGCGACGCCGTGAGTAAACCTTCTGTGATCGCCATTGACGGCCCCTCGGCAGCGGGCAAAACGACGCTGGCGAGGCAACTTGCCGAACGGCTGGGATATCTGTATTTTGATACGGGGGTGATGTACCGTGCCGTCACGTTGGCCGCACTGCGTGCTGGCGTAAACCTCGCTGATGAGGCGGCGGTCTCGGCGCTGGCCCGCACGTTGCATATTGACGTGCTGCCTCCTACCGTGCCTGATGGGAGGCCAAGCACAGTTTGCCTCAACGGTGAAGATGTGACATGGCGGCTGCGCGAGGCGGATATAGATGCCAAGGTCTCGATCCCCTCGGCGTATGCGGGTGTGCGCGAGGCGATGACGCAACAGCAGCGCCGCATCGCCGAGCGGGGGCGCGTGGTGATGGTGGGACGTGATATCGGCACGGTGGTGCTGCCGAACGCCGATCTCAAGCTGTACATCGACGCTTCGGTGGAGAAACGAGCGTGGCGGCGCTGGTTGGAGTATCAGCGCAACGGACAACCCGCCGATTACGAGGAGATTTTGGCGGCCATGAGCAACCGCGATCGGCTGGACAGCGAGCGGGCTGTCGCCCCGTTGCGGCCGGCGGAAGATGCAGTGGTGATCGATACCACACACATGTCTGCGCAAGAGGTGCTGGACTATGTGCTGCGCCTGATCGAGCAACGGGATGGCGCTGAGTAAGGAGGAGGAAGAGGAGATGATCATCGGGGGAAGCGGCCCGCTGATTCACGAACGCATCTATCACTGGCGGCGGATGATCTTCCGCTTCGGCATTTGGAATATCCTGTACCGCTTCTGGATCAGGCTGCATGTAGAGGGCTGGGAGAACATCCCTGCTGAGGGGCCGGTGGTGATGATGGGCAACCACATCTCCATCCTCGACCCTGTAATCATGATCTCGTTCTACCCCGATCGCGATATCGTGCCGCTGGCCAAGATAGAGGCCTTCTCGCAGCCGATCCTGCGTTATTTTGTGGGGCACTGGGG
>DAOTYL010000048.1:0-4487 GCA_034434955.1 Anaerolineae bacterium
CACCTGCGGCAAATCTCTGAGGCTGCCGACTCTTTAGAGGGATTGACCTGCGAATGGCCTGTCGACCTGCAAACAATGGCTCGGCAGATTGGTGCGTTGCCTGCCGACGCCGCGCTGACGCAGATCGTGGCCTGCCTGAGAGGGGACACCGGTGCAACACCGAATACGGCGGTTGACGAGGCCCTGCCCTTGACGCCGGAAGGACAGCCTAGCGAGCCAGATGCGCCGCCCGATGCACCAGCACGCAGGCCCGGTGCGCCGCCAGCTGGATGGGGGAGCACCAACACCCAGCGAAGGGAGTAAGGTAGACATGCCGCGAACAAAGGGCAGAAAGCCGAGGCTATGGACAGCGCTGGTGACCATCATGGTGCTGGTGGTAGGCTTTGTCCTCCTCGCCAGTTGGGCACTCCAACTGCTGGAAGCAACCACGACACCACTCCCCTCCGCTACGGATCGACTCCCCACTGTGCCCGCCGGAGAAGGCAGCTTGCGGGCAGTTTACTTCACCCAACCCGCTGATGAGGTCTTAAGTGGCGGCATCGAGGAGCATCTGATTGCGCTGATCGACGCAGCGCAATCTACCATCGACGCAGCCATGTTCGAGTTCAACCTGCAAAACGTTGCCGATGCCCTCATCGCAGCGCACCAACGCGGTGTGCGTGTGCGCATTGTGTATGACGATGAACACACCGCCGATGATCCGCAGATGCAGCAGCTGATAGATGCCGGCATCCCGGCCACTCCGGATCAGCGCGGCGCGTACATGCACAACAAGTTCTTCATCTTCGACGGTAAGACCGTGTGGACGGGTTCTACAAACATCACCGTCAACGATGTGTACCGCAACAATAACAATGCTATTGTCCTCACCTCCCCCCAAGTAGCCCAAAACTACACTACCGAGTTTGAAGAGATGTTCAACGGGCAGTTTGGGCCGAATTCACCCGCCAATACGCCCTTCCCCGGCGTGCAGGTGGGCGATATGTGGGTGGAAACATACTTTGCGCCTGAGGATGACGTGATGACCCAGCTCATCAGTGTGATCTCAGAGGCGCAGCACACCATCCACTTCATGATCTTCTCGTTCACCGATGACAATCTGGCGCAAGTCATCATAGAGCGGGCCAACGCAGGGGTGCAGGTGGCAGGCATCTTCGAGTCGCGAGGGGCCAATACAGGATACTCCGAGTGCCCGGTGCTGCTTAAACGAGGCCTTGATGTGCGTCTGGACGGCAACCCGCGCACTTTTCACCACAAGGTGGTGATCATCGACAGCGCAATTGTAGTCACCGGATCGTTCAATTTCAGCGCCAACGCCGCCCAATCGAACGACGAGAATTTGCTGATCGTCCACAGCCCCGCTGTTGCAGCACTTTACGAAGAGGAGTTCAACCGCCGTATGGCCGAGGCGGCCCTGCCCAGCGGCGGAGAGTGCTTAAGCGGGCAGTGATGTTCTTGAGGGACGGAGAAGCCATCCTTGACGGTGGCTCTGAGGGAGGATAGAGGAATGCCGATGCATTTCGTTGAAGCACCAAACAATTTCTATTTGGGGGCGCGTGTTGATCCCGACACACACGAGGTGATTGCGGACGATGTGATCTACTACGACGCCCGCGACCTAACCACGCACGCCGTGATCCTCGGCATGACGGGCAGCGGCAAAACGGGGTTAGGCATCACTTTGCTGGAGGAAGCCACCATCGACGGCATCCCCAGCCTGATCATCGACCCCAAGGGCGACATCACCAACATGCTGTTGGCCTTTCCCGACCTTAAACCGGAGTATTTCCAGCCCTGGGTAGACCCGGAAGCCGCTTTAAGCGAGGATCAGACCATCGAGGAATATGCCCAGACCATTGCCAAACGCTGGCGCGAGGGGTTGGCCGAGTGGGGCATCGATAACGACCGTATTCAGGATTACCGCCGCGCAGCCCGGTTCAGCATTTACACGCCCGGCTCAGAGGCGGGACTGCCGATGAGCATCCTACAGTCCTTTGCCGCCCCTCAGGAAGGCTGGGCAGGCAACGAGGAGGCGCTGCGCGAGCGCATCGCGGGGATGGTCACGGCTATCCTGGCGCTCATCGGTATTGAGGCCAAGCCCGTGGAGAGCCGCGAGCATGTGCTGCTCTCCAACATCTTTGAGTACAACTGGCGCAACAATACCGATCTCTCTATGGAGCAGCTCATCCTTCAGGTGCAGCAACCCCCTTTCGGCAAGCTGGGCGTGTTGGACGTGAACACCGTGTTTCCGGAGAAAGATCGCCACAAACTGGCGCAGACGCTGAACAACATCATCGCTGCCCCCAACTTTCAGTCGTGGCTGCGGGGTGAGCCGATCGATATCCCCACCTTGCTCTTCACCCCCGAAGGCTATCCGCGCACGACGATCATCTACGTGGCGCACCTCAACGATGCGGAGCGTCAGTTCATCATCACGCTGGTGCTGGAAGCCATCCTCTCGTGGCTTCGCACGCTTTCCGGTTCTACCAGCCTACGGGCACTGTTCTACATTGACGAGGTATTCGGCCTCTTCCCACCCCATCCCTACAACCCACCGACCAAGTCGCCTATCCTGCGCTTACTAAAACAGGGGCGTGCTTACGGCACCGGCTTGATCGTGGCAACACAGAACCCCAAGGATATTGACTACAAAGGGCTTTCCAACGCCGGAACGTGGTTCATCGGCAAGCTACAGACCGATATTGACCGCCAGCGTGTGCTGGAAGGACTGGACAGCGCACGCGACGCAACCTCCATGCTGGACATCCGCACGGTAGATCGGCTGATCGGGCGGCTCGCCCCCCGCGAGTTCATCATGCACAATGTTCACGAGCCGACCACACCGATCCTGATGAAGACACGTTGGACAATGTCCTATCTGCGTGGCCCGCTGACGCGGCAGCAGATCAGCGAGCTGATGGCCAATCAGCGCGGGCTCTACCAAGCGCCTCCCGCACAGCCCAGCCGTCAGCCCGCTTCGTCGGGTGTAATCCCGCAGCGGCCTGGGGCCTTCGGGCCATCGGCGCCCGTCGCATCGCCCCCACCTCCTGCCACGCTTCCCACCTATTCAGGAGCGGGTGTAGGCTATGCTCATGCCCCCGCTCAGTTGCCCAGCGAGGAAGAGAAGGAAGTGCCCCCAGGCTTCTCGGCACTGCCGCCCACCCTGCCGTCCTCTGTGCGCCAGTACTATCTACCGACGGAATATACGCCGGAGCAGGCGATCCGCAACTGGGAAGCTTCCACGCGGCAGATGGCATCAGGCGTGGGAGAGCGTCGGCAGCTGCTTTACCAGCCTTCGCTGCTGGCACAAGCAATGGTGCGCTTCACGCATAGCCGCACCAACACCGCCGAGACCTACACCTATGCCTTTGTCGTCCCAGACCTCCCCCGTGTGCCGGTGCTGGAGTGGAGCGAGTATGTCTCCGAGCCTTTTGATCCTCATGTCTTGGATTCCGAGCCGTCCGGCAAGGCCTACTACGGTGACATTCCCCAAGTATTTAGCAGCAGCACGGGCTTCACTGAGCTACGCAACAATCTGGTCGATTGGATTTACCACAACGCAGCCCTCTATGCTTACTACAACCCCGTGTTGGATATGTACAGCGCCGTGGGGGAGGATCGCCGCACTTTTGTCGCCCGCCTTCAAGCGGTAGCCCGTGAGCGCCGTGATGCCGAAGTGGATGCTGTCGCTGCACGCTACGACAAGAAGCTAGCTGCGCTGGAGGAACGTTACCAAAGGCGTGCCCGTCGCCGCGAGGCAGAACAGGCAGAACTGGCCGACCGCAGGCGCGAAGAAATGCTGACGGCGGGCGAGTCGCTTTGGCAGCTGATGAAAGGACGCGCTTACTACACGCTCTCGCGCACCAGCCGCATGCGGCGCTACACCACTATGAGCCAGAGCCAGTTGGAATCCATCGAGTACGAGATGGAGCAGATCCGGGCCGAGTTTGAGGAGACCGAGCGCGAGATGCGGGAAGCGCTGCAAGCCGTGCATGACAAGTGGGTCAATGCCCTCCTGCAGATTGAGGAAATCCGCATCACGCCCTACAAGAAGGACATCAACCTCGTGTTGTTCGGCATCGGCTGGGTGCCGTACTGGGCGGTCACCGTCAACGGCACGCCGACGATCCTGCCCGCTTCATCGTCGGGGTTGGCCTATGCACAGCACATCGGCGCTTATGGGAGTAGTGGCTCCACCCGTTGAGGGGATAATTGCTCACAGAATAGTGGCGCAGGGCAGCCGCAAGTAGGTTGCCCTGCTTTTGTGTTGAGTCTGCTCCTGCCGCCGGCTATAATCTGGCAAGGTCACAGCCCATTCTGGAGAAAGCCTGTTTTATGACCCTCACCACACCCGAAGAGATCGAAACCGCCTTGCCGAGACCGCAACGCCGCCCGGAGTGGATCCGCGTGCGTGCACCCGGCGGCGAGACCTACGAACAGGTGCGCCTGCTGATGCGCAGCAAGGCGCTGCACACTGTCTGTGAGGA
>DAOTYL010000049.1:0-2326 GCA_034434955.1 Anaerolineae bacterium
TACAATCAGGTTGCTGATCGGGAGGCAAGTGCCAAAATGTCTGCATCTCAAGGTAACGCACCCCGTCCTGCAACCATTGCCCTAAGCCGTGAGGCGCACCACTTGCGCATCGTTTGGCAGGACGGGCATGAGAGCATCTACCCGCTGGATGCCTTGCGTGAAGCCTGCCCTTGTGCAGTGTGTCGGGGTGGGCACGAGTTTATGGGGCCTCAGTTTGACCCCGATCTGATTGAACTCAAACCCGCGCGCTCCTACGACGTGCGCGACATTCAGGCGGTGGGGAGCTACGCCATCCAAATCACGTGGAGCGATGGTCACAGCTCCGGTATCTACTCCTGGGATTACCTGCGTCGCATTTGTCCCTGCCCGCTCTGCCGTGCAGAGTGGGAACAGGCGGATGAAGCCTGACCTTTGTCACGGCAGCCAACGGAGCACACCACAGTGCCCTGTTATCTTGCTCTTTTGCGCTGCGTCCGTAGGCTACGACGAAAGGTAGTCCTTCAGATTATGCTGGACGGCATAGGCTGCCGCCTCGGCACGGTTGGCCACACCCAGCTTGCCCAGAATGTTGCTGACGTAGTTGCGCACCGTTCCCTCACCGAGGTATAGCGCCTCTGCGATCTCGCGGTTGGTCTTACCCTCCGAGACCAGCTGGAGCACCTGCATTTCTTGATGGGTTAGCTCGGCAAAGGCTGAAGCTTCTTCCTCACGCTGGGCTTTGCGCACTTCCTCAAAGACGCGCTGCGTCAAGCTGGGGTCTAGCAAAGCTTCACCACGCCCGACTGCCTCAATAGCGCGGATCAGATCATCACCGCCGATCTGCTTAAGCACATATCCAGCGGCGCCTGCTCGGATCGCAGCGAAGAGCATTTCATCCTCGGCATAGGAGGTCAACATGATCACCTTCACGTTAGGGAAGTGATCGGTGATGTATTGGCACACCTCCACGCCGCTCATACCAGGGAGGCGGATGTCGAGTACCACTACATCAGGCTGATAGGCCTCAACCTTTTCCAGCGCTTCCCTGCCGCTTGCTGCCTCAGCGACGACTTCAAAGTCGGGATGACGGTCCAGCAGGGAGCGTAGCCCCAATCGCACTACCTCGTGATCGTCCACAATGAGAATCCGCTGCCGTGCCGCCATAGAACCTGTCTCCCTCCCATGTTGATACGTTCCAATAACAGTATAACGGCCACGCACTGTTGTCACAAAGGGCACTTCTGCGCTTGGCCTACCTCTGGCGACTGACAGGCTGTCTAGGCATGGGTACAATATCTGGCAGAGATGGAGAAACGCAGAGCGGTTATTTTTGATTGGGGGGGTGTGCTGATGCGCACCCAAAACTATGCTCCGAGGCTGGCCTGGGATAAGCGCCTGGGGCTTGCCCCCGGCTCGGTAGAACGCATAGTACATGGTATCCCGGAGTGGCGGCAGGCTCAGCTCGGCACGATCGCTCCCCAAGTCTACTGGCAGGCGGTAGCTCAACGACTGGGCCTCTCCGCCGCTGAAGCAGCAGCCTTGCGCCATGACTTTTATAGCGGCGACCAACTAGACGAAGCGCTTGTGGCGTTGATCCGCGATGTGAGGACATGGGGGGCGCACATAGGATTGCTGAGCAACAATACCCTTGACCTGCGGCGTGAGATCACCTCTCTGGGATTGGACGGCCTATTTGATGCGTGCGTGATCTCGGCGGAGATCGGCGCGATGAAGCCAGAGGAGGCAGCCTATCGGGCTATCCTCAACCGACTACAAGTCCACCCGCGGCAGGCACTCCTGATTGACGACTCCGTAGAGAATGTGGCCGGTGCTTGGGCGGTCGGGATGCAAGCTGTGCGCTTTATGCCGCAGATCGATCTGCGTGCCCTGTTGGAGGCGTGGTGGAGCAAGCAGCACGGATAACCAAGACGGAAGCTATCATCTTTGACTATGGTTTCGTAATCGTCGGCCCGCTGGATTGGGCTGCCTTTGAGGCCGATCTGCTTGAGCTGGCCCGCGAGCATAGCTTTGAGCATGGGCGCGACCTGTGGAACCATTTTTACATCAGTGAGGCATGGGAGCAGGCCAAGCGAGGCCGTATATCACATCAGGAGTTCTGGGCGGAGCGGCTAGCAGCGCTGGGGATCGTCGACGAGGCGGGGCGTGCAGCCTTCAAGGCGCGGTTGTACCGCCATTGGGGGTTGATCCCCGCCATGCGCGATCTGCTCCTCGAGCTGCGTGGGCGCTACCGTTTGGCTATCTTAAGCAACACTTCGCGCCGCAATTTCGAGCGGTATATCAGCGAGAGGCGCGGCTTAAAAGGCATCTTTGATGTGGTGATCAGTTC
>DAOTYL010000050.1:0-17953 GCA_034434955.1 Anaerolineae bacterium
TCTCGCTGATCGCCTGTGCCACATCAGCGTAGTTGTCATACTCCACCAACACCAGTTCCCAGGGGAGCCGGCGCTGATCGATCATCCTGACTTTGCCCTCGTGCCACTCAACGGTGCGCGTCTCGCCTCCAGTGATTCCGCTCAATGGGCGGGCGTTGTGGGCAGTGATGGCCTCTGATGGCGAGTTTAGCCTAGCGAGAAGGCGCTTGTCAAAGGGGAGCGATAGGGCGATTATCAGATCGATCTCTACAATATGTATAATCATTATCTAGACGAGCGCAAATTACTGAGGAATCCACTTATGCCCAATGCTGGTTCCACCGAACAACCCACCCTTGAGTTTCGCATCAGCGGCATGGACTGCGCCGATTGCGCCCTGACGCTGGAACGGGGCGTTGGTCAGCTGGAAGGGGTAGAACTCGCCGAGGTCTCTTTCCCGTCGGCCACGCTGCGGGTGCGCGGGAACGCGAGCGTGGAGGTCATCGTCGGGCGTGTGCGCGCGCTGGGCTATGACGTGGTAGGTGAAGAGCAGGGTCCATCCACGCGCCCTGTGCGACACGTCGGTGGGGTAGGGGGCTTTGTACGTTACCTGTTTGCCGAGCGCCGTACGGCAGTAGCGGTGCTGGCGGCCGGGCTGCTTGCTGTTGCCGCAATCCTGCGTTGGGGAGCCAACCTTCCGTCAGACATGTGGCTCATTGCCGGTCTAGAGGTTGCCACCATTGTGCTAGCCGGTTCTCCCATCGCCCTTAAGGGATTGCGCTCGCTGTGGCTGGGCCGCCGTATCACCATTGAGCTCCTGATGACCATTGCAACAGTTGGAGCGTTGATCATCGGTGAGATGGGCGAGGCGGCAACGGTGATCCTGCTGTTTGCCATCGGTGAGGCGCTGGAGGGCTACACCGCCGAACGTGCCCGCGACTCGCTGCGCAGCTTGCTGGCACTTGCCCCCGACCAGGCTACCGTCCTGCGCCCCTGCATGGATTGCAAGGAACATCTAGGACGGGAGGGCTACAAAGGTGGGCCATGCCCCTTCTGCGCCCCTCACGAGGTAGTTGTTCCGGTTGAGCAGGTCGCAGTTGGGGATCGCCTCCTTGTGCGCCCGGGCGAGCGCATTCCAGTGGATGGCGTTGTAACCGCAGGCGAGTCGTCGGTCAATCAAGCACCCATCACTGGTGAGAGTATGCCGGTAGCCAAAATCACTGGCGAGGCAGTGTTTGCCGGTTCAGTCAACGGCGAAGCGGCACTTGAGATTGAGGTCACGCGCCCTGCTGCCGATTCTACGCTCAGCCGCATCGTGCGCCTTATTGAGCAGGCTCAAGCGCAGCGCTCACCTGCCGAGCGCTTTGTGGATCGTTTCGCTCGCTGGTACACGCCGACGGTGGTCCTTGCAGCCCTGCTGGTGGCGACCATCCCCCCGCTGGTGTTTGGTCAGCCGTTTATCGATCCTTCGGTTCCTCCACGGGGCTGGCTATACCGTGCGCTGGCGCTGTTGATCATCGCCTGCCCCTGTGCACTGGTGATCAGCACACCTGTGACGGTGGTCAGCGCATTGGCCTCGCTGGCGCGGCGGGGAGTGCTCGTCAAGGGCGGGGTATTTCTGGACTTGCTGGCGCGGGTAAAGGTTTTCGCTTTCGATAAGACGGGTACTCTCACCCAGGGTGAGCCAGTCGTGGTGCAGACACGCACGCCTGTCTGTCTGCCGGGCCAAACATCTTGCGAGGCGTGCGATGATCTACTAGCGTTGGCGGCGGCCGTGGAGCGCCGCTCCGAGCATCCGCTGGCACGTGCTATCCTCTCTGAAGCGCAGGCTCGTGCGCTAACGCATCGTTATGCGCCCGCCGAGGCCGTGCAGTCGCTGGCCGGACGGGGGGTACAGGGCACACTGGATGAGGCGACCATTCTGGTAGGCAGCCATGTGCTCTTCCATGCCTATGAGATGGACTGCCGAGGGCTGCATGAGCAAATTGCAGCAGCGGAGGCGGAGGGTCAGACTGTGCTGCTGGTAGGGCGCAATGGGCTTTTGCAAGGCTTCATCGGTGTGGCTGACGCGGTGCGTGCTTCCAGCCGCGCGGCCCTGCGGGCGATCAAAGCGCTGGATCCAACGATGCGGACCGTCATGCTTACCGGCGATAACGCTGCCGTAGCCGAGGCTGTAGCCAAGGAGATTGGAGTGGTAGATGAGGTACGCGCCAACCTATTGCCGGAGGACAAAGTGGAGGCTGTACGGGCGCTACGCGCCACTTATGGGCCAACGGCGATGGTGGGAGACGGCATCAATGATGCGCCTGCGCTGGCGCTGGCCTCGGTAGGGATCGCTATGGGGGGTGCGGGGAGCGCCCAGGCGATGGAAACCGCCGACGTGGTGCTCATGCAGGACGACCTGACGCATCTGCCTGACTTGCTCCGCACAAGCCGCCGCACCCAGCGCGTAATCCGCCAGAACATCGCCTTCAGCCTGTTGATTAAGGGCCTCTTCCTGCTATTGGCGCTGCCCGGTTTGGCCACCATGTGGATGGCCGTCTTTGCCGATATGGGCGCCTCGTTGCTGGTGACGCTGAACGGCATGCGTCTGCTGCATCACAAACCGGATCGCTGAAGTCTCCGACATTTAGCAGCGAAATTGTAGTCTTTTGGCGAGTCCGAATGGCGCACCTTATAATCAAGTATAAGGTGCGCCATTAACCTACTTACGGATAACAGCCATCTTCCCGAGAGGTAAGCTCACATGCGGAAACTGTTTTCGCTGATACTGCTCTTGGCTGCGCTGCTGGCGGTCTCGTGCAGCACGACGCAAGGCAGCAGTGTTGAACCCTATTCCCAGCCTGACCCGCAACCCGATCCCCATCCGGAACCCGTTGCCGACCCGCAGCCCGAAGGGGGTATCGAGACTGGCAGTGAGTTGATTATCTATTCAGGCCGCAGCGAGGAGCTGGTTGGCCCTTTGATTAAGCGTTTTGAGGAAGTGAGCGGTATCCGCGTTGGGGTGCGCTACGGAGAGACGGCCCAAATGGCCGCCACCATCTTGGAGGAAGGGCAGAACAGCCCAGCAGATATTTTCTTCGCTCAAGATGCCAGTGCATTAGGTGCGCTGGCAGCGCATGGGAGGCTCATTCCGCTTCCTGACGATCTGCTCAACCGTGTAGAGCCGCGCTTCCGCTCACCGCAAGGGGTATGGGTGGGAACCTCGGGCCGGGCGCGTGTGGTGGCCTACAACACCGCTCATGTTGACCCTGCCGACTTACCCGCTTCGATCTTCGGTTTCACCGACCCCCGCTGGAGAGGGCGCATCGGCTGGGTGCCTACCAATGGCTCCTTTCAGGCCTTTGTGACCGCCATGCGTGTGCTAGAAGGAGAGGAACGCACCCGGGCATGGCTGGAGGGCATTCTGGCCAACAAACCGATAGCCTACCCCTCCAACAGCGTGGCGCTGGAGGCAGTCGCAGCAGGCGAGGTAGATGTGGCCTTTATCAACCATTACTACCTGTTTCAGGCGTTGGCGGAGCAGGGCGAGTCCTACGGGGCGCGTATCTACTTTTTGCCCGGCGGCGATGTGGGTGCACTGGTGAATGTGGCGGGGGTCGGCATTCTGGATACGTCCGACAACGTGGAGGCGGCGCGGCAGTTTGTGGATTTTCTCCTCTCGGAGGAGGCACAGCGTTACTTTGCCGAACGCACATATGAGTATCCGCTTATCAGCGGAGTGCCTGCCGATCCACGCCTACCGCCGCTTGAGGAGATTCAGACACCGGAAATTGACCTCTCCGACCTTTCCGATCTGGAAGGGACGCTGCGGTTGCTTCAGGAAGTGGGGGTACTGGAGTAAGTCAGCCTTGTTTGTAGTGGCATGGACACGGTGGGTAGTACGGAGGGCATCGGAACGCATCCTTCCTACCCGCCCGCCGTTTCATCTCGTGCTGCCCGGCCTGATGGTGGCCGGAGCAATGCTGTTGCCCCTTGTCTATCTGGCGATTCGGGCGTTAGGTGCCGATCTGCAGGCATGGGCGCAACTACTGCATGCACGCCTGTTAGGAGTGTTAGGCCGCAGCCTGCTGCTGGCCGCAAGTGTGACACTCTCGGCAAACGCCATAGCGATCCCGCTTGCGTGGCTGACGACGCGCAGCGATCTACCCGGGCGGCGTTTCTGGGCGGTTATGACGGCGCTGCCACTCGTGATCCCCAGCTACGTAGGGGCATTTACGCTGGTTGCGGCATTGGGGCCGCGCGGCATCCTCCAGCAGGTGTTGGCGGGGCCGCTGGGGATTGAGCGCCTGCCGGAGATTTACGGGTTTAGCGGCGCATGGCTGGCGTTGACGTTGTTCGCCTATCCCTATGTGCTGCTCAGTGTGCGGGCGGCCCTGCAGGGCCTTGATCCGGCGTTGGAGGAGGCGGCGCGTAACCTTGGTGATGCACCCTTCGCCGTCTTTCGGCGGGTGACGCTGCCGCAACTGCGCCCGGCGCTGGCGTCGGGCAGCCTGCTAGTTGCGCTCTATGTGCTGAGCGATTTCGGTGCTGTGTCAATACTGCGCTATACAACTTTCACCCGCGCCATCTACATGCAGTACACGGCCTCGTTCGATCGCCATCTGGCAGCACTGTTAGCATTAGCGCTGGTCGGCCTGACGCTGTTGCTGCTTGCCGCAGAGGGGCGCACACGCGGCAGGGCGCGCCTTTACTATCGATCAACGGCGCACCGCCGCATGCGCCTCGCCCACTTAGGGGCCTGGCGCTGGCCTGCGCTGGCGTTCTGCAGCCTGCTGATGCTGCTGGCGCTGGGCATCCCACTGGGAGTGATCGGCTACTGGCTGGTGCGTGGCTTGCAGGCTGGTGAGAGCGTTCGCCTGTGGATCGGCCCGGCCTGGCGCAGCATGTTGGCCAGCGGTCTGGCAGCGCTGCTGGCGCTGTTGGGGGCCCTACCGGTGTCCTTGCTGGTCACACGCTTCCCCGGACGCTTCAGCCGCTTTGTGGAGCGAGCGAGCTTTATCGGCTATGCCCTGCCGGGCATCGTGATTGCACTCTCGCTGGTGTTCTTCGGCGCAAACTTCGCCCCGATCCTTTACCAGACGCTGGCGCTGCTGGTTTTCGCCTATGTGGTGCGCTTCATGCCGCAGGCGGTAAGCGCGTTGCGGGCGACGGCTGCCCAGCTCAGCCCGCGCATTGAGGAAGCGGCACGCGGGCTGGGAGCAGGCGTTCCGCGCGTGTTGTTCACCATTATCATCCCGCTGGTGCGGCCGGGCCTACTGGCCGGTGTAGCGTTGGTCTTCTTGACCTCCATGAAGGAGCTGCCGGCTACCCTGCTACTCGCGCCCACAGGCTACGACACGCTGGCCACGCGGGTATGGTCTGCTGCGCAGGAGATGTTCTATGCCCGCGCTGCCGCGCCTGCCCTGCTGTTGGTGGCGGTATCGGCGCTGTCGCTGGGCCTCATTCTGGGTCGGGAGGGGACAACGACCGTAGATCGCTAGGGGGTAAGCGTGGTGATGAGCAGACCAATTATCGGCTGCTACGATTTGGTGCGGCGTTACGGTGACCTGACGGTCATTGACGGCCTGACGCTGGAGGTGGCAGAGGGCGAGTTCGTCGCCTTGCTCGGCCCCAGCGGTTGCGGCAAGACAACCGTCCTGCGGCTGATCGCCGGTTTTGACCAGCCGGATGCCGGTGTAATTGAAATTACCGGGCGGCGCGTGTCCGATGCAGAGGTGTTTGTGCCGCCGGAGCGCCGTCGGGTGGGGATGGTGTTTCAGGAATACGCGCTCTTTCCACACCTAACGGTCGCCCAGAATGTGGCTTATGGGCTAACGCAAGCATCCCGCCATGACCGTGAGCAGCGCGTGCGCGAGGTGCTGGCACTGGTCGGCTTGAGCGGGTTGGATGACCGTATGCCAGCCGAGCTTTCCGGCGGCCAGCAGCAGCGTGTGGCGCTGGCCCGCGCCCTTGCTCCTCGCCCTGATGTGGTGCTGCTGGATGAGCCGTTCTCGAATTTAGACGCCGGGCTGCGCACGCGCCTGCGGGTGGAACTGCGCGATATCCTACAGCAGGCCGGGGCGACCACCATCTTTGTTACCCACGATCAGGAAGAGGCGCTCAGCCTGGCCGATCGGGTGGCTGTGCTACAGAATGGCCGCATCGCCCAAATCTCGCCGCCGGAAGAGCTGTACCGCGCCCCGGCTACCCGCGAGATCGCGGCTTTTGTTGGCGAGGCCAATTTTCTCCCCGCCTATGCAGAAGGAAAGTACGCATCCTCTGTGCTGGGACGGCTTGCGCTTCTGCATCCGCTTAGTGGCCCGGTTGAGGTGCTGATCCGCCCAGAGTGGATCACAGTGCGGGCAGACCCTCAGGGCGGGGCTGTTGTAGTACGGCGCATGTACTTTGGCCACGATCAGCTGATGATTGTCCGCACCGATGAAGGGCTTGACCTTCAGGTACGCCTTGGCCCTGACCAGAGTTTCCAGCGCGGCGAGCGTGTGCAGCTTGCGGTCAATGGGCCGGTGATCGCTTATCCCCGCAGGGAAAGCGACGGCAGGCGCCCAAGCGAGGTAGGCGCAACGGCTTCCTCTAGGCTCTCCGCCATCCGAAAGTCAACAGACGCAGACCGTTGAAGACCACCAGCACAGTACTCCCCTCGTGGCCGATAACGCCCAGCGGGAGCGGCAGCTGGGGGCCAAAAACGCCAAATGTCCCCAGCACCAACATAACGATCACTGCTAGCGAGAAAGCGATGTTCTGCCACACCACACGCCGCGCTTGCCTGCTTAGCTCAATAACGTAGGGCAGTTTGCTAAGGTCATCGGCCATGAGCACCACGTCGGCGGTCTCCAGTGCCACATCAGTACCGGCTGCACCCATGGCGATGCCCATTGTGGCCGTAGCCAAGGCGGGGGCGTCATTGACGCCATCACCCACCATTGCCACTGCGCCGTAGCGCTCAGTGAGAGTGCGCAGGATGCGCGCTTTATCCTCCGGCATAAGGGCAGCGTGGAACTCATCTACACCGGTTTGGTGGGCAATGGCCTGCGCGACACGCTCGTTGTCGCCGGTCAGCATGATGACACGCTGAATGCCGGCTTGCTTGAGCGCTGCGATCACCTGTGCGGCTTCCGGACGCACGCCATCAGCAACGGCGATGGCCCCTACGCAAGCATGGTTGTGGACCAGCAGTACGGTCTTGCCCTCGGCTTCCAGCTGGGCCACCGTTGCGGCGATGTCCGCTTGGGGGGTGATGCCGTTCTGTTCCATCAAACGCGGGCTGCCTATGAGAACCTCGCTGCCATCCACACGGGCACGCACGCCCAAACCCGGGAAGGCTTGAAAATCGCTCACTGCTGGGAGGGCGAGGCCACGCGCCCGCGCTGCATCCACCACTGCCTGCGCCAGGGGATGCTCAGAACGGGATTCGGCAGCGGCGCTGAGAGCCAGCAACTCATCCTCGTGGTGGCCGTTGAAGGCGATGATGTCGGTCACTTTGGGGCGTCCATAGGTCAGCGTGCCGGTTTTGTCAAAAGCGATGATCCTCAGCGTCGCTGCGTTTTCAAGATGCACACCACCCTTGAAGAGGATGCCCCGTCGGGCGGCGTTGGCAATGGCGCTGAGGATGCTGGCCGGCGTGCTGATCACCAATGCACAGGGCGATGCGACTACCAGCAGCACCATGCCCTTGTAAAAGGTCGGTTGGAAGGGCTGACCAAGCAGCAGCGTAGGAATGGCGATCATGAGGGCTACAGCAGTGATCACAGCAAGGGCGTAGTACTGCTCAAACGTATCCAGAAAACGCTGGGTCGGTGCACGCTGCTCCTGTGCTTCCTCCACCAATCGGATGATCTTCGCCAGCGTGGTGTCAGAAGCCTTCTTGTCCACACGCACTTCCAGCGCACCGTTCTGATTGACCGTTCCGGCAAAGACGCGGCTGCCGACGCCCTTCTCAACGGGGATAGATTCGCCGGTGATAGAGGATTGATCGACGCTGGATTCGCCCGCGAGCACCGTGCCATCTACTGGAATACGCTCGCCGGGGCGGACAATCACCACTTCGCCTACAGCCAGCGTGTCTACCAAAGCCTCGACTTCGCGTCCGCCGCGCCGCACAATGGCGGTGGCTGGTCGCAGGTCAAGCAGTTTGCGGATCGCCTGACGCGAGCGGTCCATAGCATAGTTTTGCAGCAGGTTGCTCAGCGAGAAGAGAAAGAGCAACGTTGCCCCTTCCGGCCAGTTGCCGATCAGCGCTGCGCCCAGCGCTGCCAGCAGCATCAGGAAGTTGACGTCAAGGCGTAATTCGCGCAGGGTCTGCAGGCCATCTACCACGCCGTAGTAGCCACCCGCCATGTAGGCGATGACGGCAAGAGTCGCGATCAGCGCCTCTGGTGCGCCCAACGAGTGTGCCAACACGCCGCCGAGCAAGGACAACAGGGTGACAGCCACTAGAATCGGCTCCAGCCGCTCGCGCTGCAGCAAACGGGAGAGGAAGTTGGAAGTCTCTATTTTGTAGCCAAGGCGCAAGGTGGCCTGCCTAATCTGTTGGCCGATGGAGCGCGATGGCGCGACGGCTACGCTCAGGACGCCATCGCGGCTGGTGACCGCTGTCTCTGGGAACACTGCTGTGGGTGATAAGATGCGCCCTTCAAAGCGGCGGATGCACTCGTCGCAATGCAAACCGGAGGCACGGATGCCACAGCGCTCGTAGTTCTCCTTCAAGCGCACCCTGACGGCATCGGCCAGCAGGGAAACACGCCGAAGGTCCAGCAGGGTTGGGTCATACTCAAAAGTGAGGGTGTTGGCCTTCAGGTTGAGATGGGCGGCCACCACGCCTTCCACGTCTTCCAGCGTACCTAGGATGACCTGAGCGCAGTATTTGTGGGAATCGGGGAGGATATGCTCGTGTTCCATATGTTCCATCTCTCGTACGATGAGAGGGTCTGGTTTCTCAATTTGTTACCTGTGCCTGTTGCATCTCCGCGCGGCAGGCTGCGCAGAGGCCGTGCAGCACGACGTTTACATCGGCAACCTCGAAGCCGTAGGAAGGGCCAAGCGTTGCCAGAGCCGAAAGGTCCACGTCTAGCACGTCGATGATGGTGTTGCAACGCCGACAGACGAGGTTGACGTGCGGAGTAGTGTTTGTGTCATAACGTGTGCTGCCGTCCTCTGCCGTGCCCACTTCGTGGATGAGGTCCAGGTCAGCGAGCAGGCTGATGGTGTTGTACACCGTCGCCAAGCTCATGGTGGGGAAGTCATGGCGCAGGGCCTCGTATACATCCGCCACAGTGGGGTGGCTGGTGTTGCCGTACAGCCAGTTGCAGATCGCCAGCCGCTGGGCGGTGAGTTTGGCTCCTGCCCTGCGCAACCCTTGGATGAGGGGGTTCTCGATCATCTTTTTCTTCATCCGCCTTTTCTATAACCGTTACTAGATGATAATGATTATAAACTAAAAACAATTATAACGTGCTCCACCGCTGTTGGCAAGCCAAAAGGGCGCTCGTGCGGGATTTTCTAACCAAGCAATAACAATGCGGTATGGGGAGAAAAAGTGGGCCTCAGTACACAAACTCACGGATGTCGTAGCGGCTGATGCGCGGTGCGCCCGCATCAGGCCGGAAGTGTAGCCCCCGCGCAATGGCCTCGCCCTGTGCGCGGCATTCGGCTTGCGTCAGCGGCTCCAACCCGGCGCGGAAGGCATCCTGAGCGTAGGCCATCTCTGCGCTGACAATGAGCTGCGAAAAATAAAGGATGTCGCCCGACCCTAGTGACATGGAGTTAAGAACCTTGATCGTATCGCGCACATGAGCTTCGGCGTACTGTTTTCCGCCTGCGCCCAACAGCACGATCACCCCCACCGCTACGCCCGCTGATTTGAGCGCCCGCACGGTCTGAACGGCATCCTGCGGGGTGCCGGGTTTCTTCAGGAAAGCCAGTAGATCGGCGTTGCCACTCTCCAACCCGATGTACACGCGCCTCAGACCGCGTTCGTAGAGGGCGGCATAATCCTGTGGCGACTTTTTCTCCCCGCTGAAGGCGTCGAGGAAGGCGTAGATGCCACCCAGTGCTGCCACATCGTATACCTCATGTACCACGTCGAGGAGGGGCAACAGACGGGGCATGGGGATCACAAGGGCGTTGGCATCGCCCAGAAAGATGGAGCGGCGCAGGCTCAAGCCCTCTCCGAGGAACTGCCGTACCGCCAGCGCATGACTCCGAAACTCAGCAGGTTGTTTGATGCGAAAAGGTCGCCCCTTATAAAAGTGGCAGAAGGTGCAGGTGTTGAACGAACACCCTTCGGTGGCTTGCAGAACCACCGCCATGTACTGGTCGGGCGGTAGGATGCCGATAGGCTTATAGACTTGGGAAAAGCGCCGGGCGTCTTCGGCGGAATGCGTCACATCGAAAGCGGCCGCGCGCTCTAAAAGCACATATCCCTCTTGGGGTAGGGGGGTGATAAGTGAAGCATCTCCGGAGCGGATGGCAGAGTACAGTGCGGTGGCGGTCTGCCAAATGCGCTCCTCGACGGCCACTGCTTGTGCAGCGCTCAGCCAATGCCGCTCACGCTCACCCTCGGTGTTGCGCCAGCGTGCCACGATGCGGCCATCCAACCCACGCCGATAAGAGATGCCATCTAGGAAGGCCGTCCACAAGCGGCCGGCACGGTCGTAGCTGATCACATGGGCGTGATCCGGTTCGCCGATGCTGATCGTCAAGCACTCTCGCCGTATGCTGAGCGCAATAGGTCTGCCTTGCCACCTTCCGCTGATGACCATCACCATAAGCCCTGATGTAGTGAGTGCTCAAGGCGTTGGCGCTTTGCCCTGCCTACGCCACGTCGCCAGAATGTCCTGCGCCCGCCCTTCGGCTTGTTGCAGCAAGTGAAGGATGGTTGCGCCCCACGTCGTCGGTATCTCTGCCGGTTGCTGAGGGACCTGAAAAGGCGCCTCAAGGACGACCACCACCCGTGCGCCGGGCAGGGGATGCACCTGACCGCCGGTGCGGCGTGGCCCGATCACCGGTGCAGCACCAATGCCCACCGGCAAGATCGGTCTCTCGGCAATGCGCGCCAGCCGTAGTCCGGCCAGCAGTGGAGGTTCTCCTTCGCTGCTGGCGCCGACGGCGAGCAGCGCGTCACGCCCGCTCTGCAATAGGCCGACAGCGCTCTGCCATTGTGGATCGCTCTCGTCAGGCAGCACCAGGAATCCCTGCCGCTGCGTGAGGATTTGGCTGTAGATAGCCCTGAACAGTGCTAGGTGGCTGTTGCGCACGGCGAGGATGGTGCCATCGTGGGGGAGGTGTGCAGCTCCGATGAGGTGCACGCGGCACAGTGCTCCCAACCAGCGCATGGGCAGGGCGGGTTGGATATGCGGCGGCTGGGGCGAGGGTTCGGGAGTGTTCATCCAGCGCTAGTCTCCTTACTGCCCGATAGGTTGTTGCCAAACAGTACATCGTAAAACAGAGGCAGGCCGGGCCGTTCGGACCAGGCATGGGCGTTCATAACGCGCTGGAGGGCAGCCTGCGCTGCTTCCCTCGTGCGGGCGTGGACGGTGAACAGCGGTTCGTCCCTCTCAACGTAATCGCCCACTTTGTGATGCACGACAATACCCACTGCATGATCTATTGGATCGCCTTTCTTGCGCCGCCCCGCGCCGAGGTCCACAGCGGCCAGCCCGATCTCCCGAGCATGGACCATACGCAAGTAACCGCTGCGCGGCGAAGTCGCTTGAACGATCACCGGCGCACGCGGCAGCTTGTCAGGTTGATCGATCTGTGAGACATCGCCGCCTTGCACCCGCACTAATGTGCGGAATACCTCCCACGCTTCGCCGTTGCGCAGCTTCTCCTCCAGGAGGGGGCGGATGTCGGAGAGGTCGGCAGCCTGTGACTTGCCGGCCAAGCGCAGCATGTGGCCGGCCACTGTCAGACAATGCTCAACGAGATCGGGAGGCCCGCTGCCTTGCAAAGTATCAATGGCCTCGCGCACCTCCAGCGCATTGCCGACAGCATAGCCGAGGGGCTGGTTCATGTCGGAGATGAGGGCGGTCACCTTGCGCCCGACATCCTCGCCGATCTCTATCATCTGGCGGGCCAAGTCGATGGCGTCTTCCACCGTTTGCATGAAAGCCCCTACGCCGGCCTTCACGTCCAGCACGATGGCATCCGCACCGGCGGCGATCTTCTTGCTCATGATAGAGCTGGCGATCAACGGCTTGCTGGGGACGGTGCCGGTCACGTCGCGGATGGCATAGAACTTGCCATCTGCTGGCGCTAGATCCGCCGTTTGCCCGGAGAGCACGATACCGTAACGCTCAACCTGCCTCAAGAACTCTTCACGGGTGAGGTCTACGCGGTAACCGCTGATGCTCTCCATTTTGTCCAGCGTGCCGCCTGAGAAAGAGAGGCCGCGCCCGGACATCTTGGCAACGGGGACACCGCATGCCACTACCAGCGGCAACACGACCAACGTCGTTTTGTCCCCCACGCCGCCTGAGGAATGCTTGTCCACCACGAAATCCAACACGCCGGAGAAGTCCAGTATCTCACCGGATTCGGCCATTGCCAGCGTCAGTTCGGTGGTCTCGCGGCGCGTCATGCCGCGCAGATAGACGGCCATACACCACGCCGAGGCCTGATAGTCGCTGATCTCCCCTCTCGTGTAGCCCTCCACAAAGAAGCGGATCTCCTCGCGGCTCAACTCCTGCCCATCCCGCTTCTTGGCGATGATCTCAATAGGGTTCATGGAGGTCTCCTGCGTTTAAAATCTTCTTCCAACACAAGGATACGTCATAAGGGGATGTTTCTCAAAAACGATCGCTCCACCGGTATGGAATGGGCACTTACTGGCTACAATAGGGATAGGATCGGTAGAATTACAGCAAGTGGAATAGCGATGTGAACTCTGCACTCTTGGAGGGAATGCTCTCTTTGTTGGTCCAAAACAGTTTGCAGATCGGCGGTGCGCTGATCCTCTTTGCCATTCTCCACAGTCTAACGGCAGGCGTGCAACTGAAGGGACGCCTGAAAGCCCTGCTGGGTGAGCGATTGGTGGAAGGGTGGTACCGGCTGGCCTACAACTTCTTTGCGGCAGTTACATTCCTGCCGGTGTTGGCACTGGTGTCCTTGCTGCCCGATCGGACGCTTTACCGCGTTGGCCTCCCTTGGTCGCTGCTCATGGTGGGTGTGCAAGTAGCAGGGATCGGTGGGCTGCTTGCCTCGCTGATAACGACCGATGTGGGGCAGTTTCTCGGCCTCAGCCAAGCGCTCGCCTACTTGAGGGGCGATCCGCTGCCGCTGCGCGAGCCGCCGCTGCAGGTGAAGGGAATGTACGCCCTGATGCGCCATCCACTGTATTTCTTCACCTTGTTGGTGATTTGGCCGCTGCCCGTGATGACGGTGAACATCCTGATCTTCAATCTTGGGGCAACGCTGTATCTGGCAGTGGGTTCGCTGATTGAGGAGCGGCGGTTGGAGAAGGCTTATGGCGATGCCTATCGCACGTATCGCCGGCAGGTCCCCTGGTTGATCCCCCGCCTGCGCCGACGGTCTTCGCCGGCGGGTGGCTTGGGCGGCGTGGGTGATTTATAATCGGGCGAGGCAAATGCCAATTGCTGAAGAGGAACAGACCAAATGCGCGAACCGACTCCCTCGGCAGCTTCAATCGATGTGGGAGAGCGCCTGCGCATGATACGCGAGCACAGGGGGCTTTCGCAGCGTGCGTTGGCGCAGGCAGCAGGGATGTCCGCCAATGCGTTGAGCCAGATCGAGCGTGGCAATGTTTCTCCCAGCTTAGGGACGCTGAATCGCCTTGCAGCAGCGCTGAACGTACCGATCACAGCCTTTTTTGAGACCGGCATCCCCCGCAACACGGTGGTCTTCATGCGGGCCGATCAGCGTCCGCGTATTCCGCTCCCACGAGGGCTGATTGAGGGACTGGGCGGTGAGCTGTTTACGGGCCAGGTAGAACCGTTCTTCCTCACGCTGGAGGCCGGCGGGAACAGTGGCCCCCATCCGGTGGTTCATGCCGGGCACGAGTTCGTCTTTTGCCTGCGCGGTGTGTTGGAATATGTGGTGGAATCCTCCACTTTTCGCCTAGAGGCAGGTGACAGCCTGCTATTCGCGGCGCACCAGCACCATCGCTGGCGCAATCCGTCAAGCGTAGTTACCAATGCCATCATCGTGCTGGCGGGATTTCCCGAAGGGGAGCACCCCGCTGAAGGCCATATCGCCCCGAGGGCGGAGGGATAATAGCAGCCTGCGACCGATTGGCAGAAATAGGGAAGACGAAACGCCCGCTGGTGGAAATCTTTACCACCATGCGGGCGTTCTTTTCGTGTCGTGCGGAAAAGCGGTCAGTCGCCGGCTGTTGGGACGGCCACATCCTGACTTAGAGGCAGGACTTCTCCTTCAGCCTGTGTCTCAGGCAGGCGCATGGCTTTCACCACTACATCGGCGAGCGCCATCACTTCAACACCTAAGCCATAGTGGCCGCTGAGTTCGCCGATCTGAAGGCGACAGTTCTCGCAGGCTGCCACAACGATCTTGGCACCTGTGCGGCGGATCTGCTCGGCCTTGGGTTGACCTGCCTTCAAGCGGCGCTCGGTGTATTCTGGAAGCGCGACCAACCCGCCACCGCCGCCGCAGCAGTAGGCCTCGTGGCGATTGGGCGTCATCTCGACAAAGTTCTGCACGGCAGCTTGCAATACGCGGCGCGGCTCCTCGATCACACCGCCCGAGCGGGCCATGTTGCACGAATCGTGATAAGTGATCAGCTCGGGGTTGGCGCTTGGGTCTAGCTGTAAGCGACCTTCCGCAATGTACTGATCGATCTTCTCAACTAGGCTGACAACCCTGAAGGGAAAAGTCTCGCCGAACCAGTTGGGGGCCTCCCAGCGCAAGGCGGCGTAAGCATGTCCGCACTCGGCCAGCACCACTTCCTGCACGCCCAGCTCCTTGGCTTCGTTGATAATGCGTGCGGCGATCTGCTTGGCGCGGCTCACATCGCCTAGGAACAGGCCGTAATTGGCGGCCTCGAATACGCTGAGCGTCCAGTCCTCTTTGGCGGCGTGGAAGATGATGGCGGGTGGTAGGATGGTGTGAACGCCTGCCAGCGGCACGTAAAGTACTTTGGCTCCCGCCCGTTGTACGGTGATGTGCGCTTCTGGATCGCCAACGCGGGCTTGGAGCTCCTTCTCCACATCGGCCATCATCTCAACGAACATCTCGCGGAAGAAGGAGGGATCTTTGCCCTTCTCGATGGCAGCGTCGGCAAGCATGACCAATACTTCCGGGGCGACGCCGGCAGCGGTGGCCATGGCACGCACGGCACGCATCATTAGCGGTGTATCCACGCCCATAGGGCAGTTGAAGGTGCAGCGGCGGCACAGCGTGCACTGGCTGAAGGCCATCTCGGCGAGTTTGGCCAATGTTGCCTCGTTCAGTCTCTCCGCACCGGTCCAGCGGGGGAAGATGCGGCTCAAGAAATCGTGCTCGGAACGATAGACGCGGCGCAAGGCCTCTCCACGCGCTGCGGGGACGTGCTCCGTTGTCGGTTCAGCCATGTAGTAATGGCAGGTCTCGGCGCAGATGCCACAACGTGCGCACACCTCCAGTGCGGCGATGAGAGGCCGGTTAAGTTGCTTTTCAAGAACCTCAAGTGCAGTGTTTACAGGAGTAGTCATCGCGTCACCTCGGCATGGACGACGGCCCGCCGACCTATCAGGAGGCCGAAGAACCGCCGCGAGAAGAAGAAATAGATGCAGTGGCGGATTTTGCCCAACGGCGCGTAGATGAACATCACAGCGCCTGCGAGATACATGATAGGTTGCCAGATGTCACTCAACAGCGCAGCGCTGGTTGCTGCAAGGAAGACGGTGACCAGCAGAACGGAGAAGTGGTCATCCGGTGTGCTGAGCAGACGTAGATGGTGCTCAACACGGCGCATGATCTCACCGATCAGGCCGAACAACGCGCCCAAGCCGGTTAGAGCGGCAAACAACCAGCGCAATGGCATGGGGAGGACTTCCCACCAGGGGCTGATGAGCAACGCTGTCAACCCGCTGAAGATACCGATGTGAAACCCGATGCCACGCAGGTAGGCCAGCATGTGTCGCCGGGTACTCTCCTTCGCCCAAGGGGCCATGCCAAGGGTAAAAGCGTAAAGCACACCGTGCTGGGGCGATCCCTTGGCCGGGGCACGATCTGGGGCAAAGGGGCGCTGTTGCGCCGCACGCCAGCGCAGAGCAAACGCGCCGACGGCGAACAACAGGCCGAGCAATGCGAGAATCTGGGTGACAAGTAGAAGGCTCATGTGCTCTCCATGAAAGGAAGTTAGGGCAGGGGCGTTGCAGATTTCCCCTCAGATGGCCACAACGCCCCCTGCGATATGCCACGATTACTTGGTGCGCTTCACCACAAAACGGATTTCCTTGCTGTCCAGCTTCTCAATAGAGATCAGCTCATGACCACTGCTGCGTGCCCAAGCGGGGATATCCGCCAGCACACCCGGGTCGGTAGCGTAGGCTTCGATCATCTCCCCCACCTGCACCTGGGTGATCGCCTGCGCAATCTTTACAACGGGCAAGGGGCACATTAGACCCCTCAAGTTCAGCGTTGTTGCGACCTTCTCTTCAGCACTCATCTTTCGATCCTTTCTTGAGAGTTTTGTTGCGCTTAAACGAATAGCGCCACATCAGCATCGGCGGCGTACTCAAGGAATGCAGCCGCTCCTGCGACCTCAATGCCGGGGATGAAGTCCTCTGTGTCAAAGCCGAAGACGTCCATCGTCATCTGGCAGGCGATCATGCGCACGCCCAGAGCGATGCACATCTCGCGCAGCTCCTCAAGGCTGGCCACACCCTTGTTCTTGAAGGTCTGCTTCATCAGGCCGGTGGCCATGCTGTTGAAGCCGGGGATGACCATCATTGCCGTGGGGATTGGCCACTCAATCTGCTGGAAGCCATCGGGGCCAAACGGCATTTTCATCGGCATGGCCGGGTTGCCCAACGGCGAAACTTTGGCCTTTACCTCCTTCTTCAACAGGGTGAGGCCGTAGAAGGTGAAAAAGATGCCGACCTCCCAGCCCATCGCCGCCGCGGCACTGCCTAGGATGAAGGGCGGGTAAGCCCAGTCAAGCGTGCCCTTGCTGGCGATGATGGCAAGGCGTTTCGGCTTAGTGGGATCGGACTTGGACATCGACTTCCTCCGTTTAAGATGGTGGGCATCAGCCCAATTGCTTAATCAACCCAAAACGGCCCACCAGATGGTCGCGCAATACGGCTCGGAGTAGGTCAAGAGCCTTGATCAAACGCCTATCTCCAAGGCTATAGACTACAGCCGGGCCGTTGCGATGGGCATTCACCATGCCTCGCTCGCGCAAGACCTTGAGGTGGCGGGAAACAACAGGCTGGGGCAGCCCTAATGCCATCGCGATCTCGGTAACGTTCTTCGGGCCATCGGCCAGTTCGTAGAGGATGGTGATGCGCTTGGGATCAGCCAGCCCGGCGCATATTTCTGCATGTAGTGCGTTTACCTCCCATTCCAGAACGTGGCCCATCTATACCTCGCATACGCATATGGTCAGTGGCAATTATTCGGATAAGCGAATAAATCTGACTAGATCATAAGGTGTGAGGGAAAGCACGATTAGTGCAAAATATCACAATAGAGAAGGAGGAATGTCACACGAGTAATTAGGGTTATATTGTCCTATTTATGCGCGCGATCGGTTCTGGTGGTAAACTTTGCAACAAGCAGAAGAGGATGTACAAGCACTGCTGCGACAATTTGGCCGATGTGCGATACACTTTGAGCGGTGCATCCCCTGCTGATGCCGAGATCACTAACCTAGTTTATGAGAGGGAAGGATGTCCCAACGCTTAACACGGCAGCATATTGAGGAGCGGCGGCGGAAGCAGCGCCGCCAGTCGCGTATTCTCCTGGTCAGCGTGGTGATAGGTATCGCCTTGCTGGTAGCGGGTTTCCTGATCCT
>DAOTYL010000051.1:0-1739 GCA_034434955.1 Anaerolineae bacterium
TACCTGCGCGAGTCGATCCTCAAACCGGCGATCTACAAAACCCCCGGCTTTGAGAACGTCAACATGCCCGAAAACTTCGGCGAGCGGCTGGATGCCCAGAGCCTCGCCGACCTGATCGCTTACCTGCTCACGTTGCGGTAAGGCGGAGTTGCGGGAGGCGATGCCATGCGTTGGAGAATCGTACCGCAGGTAGCCGCACTGCTGGCGCTTATGCTTATCCTGCTGGTGTCTGGGCCGCTACGTGCCCAGCAGGAAGGTGACCCCGTGAACGGTGCGGCGCTTTACGCCGCCAACTGTGCGGTGTGTCACGGCCCCAAAGGCGAGGGACGGGTAGGGGCCACGCTCAGCGATGTCTTCGGGGGTATTGCGCCGGATGAGTTCCTCAAGGAGACCATCTCCCAGGGGCGCAGTGGGACGTTCATGCCCGCTTGGAGCCAAGCCTACGGCGGCCCGCTCACCGATGAGGAAATCGCCGATATCATCGCCTACATTGAGTCGTGGGGGACGACCGTTGAGCCGCCCGCACCAGCCCCGCCACGCCCCCCACAGGAAATCCCGCCTGTGCCGCAGGTCAGCGGGGACCCCAACGCGGGATACACCATCTTCCAGACCAACTGCGTGGCCTGTCACGGGGAGCAGGGGCAGGGGCGCATCGGTGCCACGCTGACCACCACCTTCGCTGCCATTGAGCCGGGTGCCCTCGTCATAGAGACGGTCAGCCGTGGGGTGGCTGGTTCGCTCATGCCGCCCTTTGCACAAGCCTATGGCGGCCCGCTCACCGAGCAGGAGATCAACGACGTAGCCGCCTATGTGTTGAGCCTCCAGCGTGCTGTCACGCCGTCGCCGGGTGAGGTGGTGGGACGGGGCAGCGCCTGGCCATTGGCCATCGTCGGCATGCTGATCGTGGTGGTGATCGTCGCGCTGGGTGTGGCGGCAGCCCGCCGCGAGCGGGCAGGGGGATAACCCCTTGCTAGGAGTACCATGAAGCAAAAAAGCATCGCCTGGACCCTGCTCGTGGCCGCGCTGCTGCTTGCCGCGCCGACCGCCCATGCGCAGGAGCCGATTGCCCTTGACAGCCTCACGGTGCGCATCTGGCCGGAGTTCGACCAGCCCTCGGCACTGGTGTTCCTCATCGGGCAGGTGGCAAGCGGCACGCCGCTGCCTGCCGAGTTGCGCTTCTCCCTGCCCCTCAGCGCCACCATCCACGCTGTAGCCTTTGTGGATGAAATCAGCGGCGACCTGCTTGCCGCGGAATATCGGCAGGAGGGCAACGAGGTTGTCGTGACCTCGCCCAACGGCTCGTTCTGGGTAGAGTTCTACGATACAGCGTTGCAGGCCGAGGGCCAACAGCGCACCTACGCGCTGACGTGGACAGCACCTTACGCCATCGCCACGCTGACCTACGAGGTACAGTCACCCTATGGAGCGCAGGGGCTGGCAGTGGAGCCTGCGGGCGGTGCATTCTCCACTGACGACTTCGGCTTGCCGCTGTACACCCTCGCCCGCAACGGCATCGCTGCCGGCGAAGCGCTTGAGCTGCGCCTGACCTACACCAAAGCGGACAACAGACTGACAGCAGATCAACTCTCGTCCGCCGCCGGTGAGAGCATCCCCCAGACCGACGCCGCAGCGACCGCTACCGGCACAGGCATCCCGCCGCTGGCGGTGGCTCTGCTGGCCGCCGGTGGATTGCTCATCCTCGGCGGGGTGGGCTACTGGTTCTTCCAGACGGTGCGGCC
>DAOTYL010000052.1:0-6017 GCA_034434955.1 Anaerolineae bacterium
CGGGGCAAGCCTGCCGAGATGCTATCGGCGACGGTGTGCGCCTCAATGGGCTGCATGTGTGCCGGATGGATGCCGTCCTTCCAAGCGCGGTACATGGCGGCTGAACCTTCGGCCTGTACACCGATCAGGCGCGGCATGTGGTCGATCCAACCCAACGCCAGCAGGTCTTTTAATCCCTTATGTACCCCACTGATGATGTTGCCATCGCCCACACTCACCAGAATCGTATCGGGCGCGGCGAAGCGTCCCGCACCGTCTGCAAGCTGCTCGCAGATTTCGTAGGCGACGGTTTTCTTGCCTTCTGCCGTATAGGGATTGTAGCCCGTGTTGCGGCAATACCAACCGTAGGCGTCCGAGGCAGCTAGGCAGAGGTCAAAGGCGTCATCGTAAGTGCCCTCAACCAAGAGCACGTATGCCCCATAGACAAGCAGCTGTGCGATTTTGGCCTCCGGGGCGCTGGCGGGGACAAAGATCACCGTTGGCATGTGGACGCTTGCTGCCAGCCCGGCCAGTGCGGCGGCGGCGTTGCCAGTGCTGGCTGTCGTCACCAGATTGCGCCCCTCAGCAAGGGCCTTCGCCACAACCAGTGCGCTGGCGCGGTCTTTGAGCGAGGCGGTGGGGTTGCGTCCATCGTCCTTGATCCACACTTGTCCTACCTTGATCTCACGGGCGACCCCATCCGCACGGTAGAGGGGCGTATCGCCTACCAACAATGGTGGCTCAGCGGCCTCATAGGCGATGGGCAAAAGCGCCTTATAGCGCCACATGCCCGTCACATTGCGTAGGCCATTGCGCTGGACATGAGCAGCGATACGCCCATAGTCGTATTGTACGTCTAAGTTACCACTGTCCGTTGGGCACACATAAGCAACCTCTGCCGGATCGTAGACCTCGCCGCAGAGTGTACATTTCAAACCGGTCACGTGTTCCATAACTACCTCGTTGGATAAGCCTATTCTTCTATGAACGCACGGCCCAAGGACTTGGGCGGCGCAACACGCAGCGCGTGCGCCAGCGGCCCTTGCAGCCAACGCGGTGAGATGTCGATCAGGCGCTTGATGCCCTCACTGCCCACCAGTAAGAGCACACCCAGCATCAGCAGCCACTGGAGCGAGTTGAAGAGCACCACCGGCACTTCCGGAAAGGTACTTTGCAGAATCTGCGCTACGGCCTTGGTGATGCCATATAAGATGGCCCCCAAAGCTCCACGCACCGGTCGCCACCCGCCGAAGATCACGATCGCCAATGCGATCCAGCCAATCCCTAGAATGTGGTTGTCGCTCCAGCCCAGTTTGATGTCCAGCGAGTAGCCCGCGCCGGCGATCCCTACCAGCGCTCCACCGAGGGCAGCGTACAAATAGCGCGTGCGGTTGACCTTCACCCCACGCACAAAGGCTGCTTCCGGGCGTTCGCCCACACCGCGCATCTGCAACCCCGGCTGAGTTTGGAACAGCCACCACCACACAATCCCTACAGTGATGATGGTGAGGTAGATGAAGAGGTCATGCCGGAACAAGAGCGGCCCGATAAACGGGATGTCTGAAAGGTAGGGGATGGGGAGGTGGGTCACGCGCGGGCCGGGAATGCGTGTGTAGTTCTGGCCCAGAAAGTTGGCCAGATCGGCCAGCAAGAGGGTCAGTACAAAGCCGATGGCGACCTGATCCTGTTTCAGGCGGATGCTGCCCCAGGCAATAAGGAGGGCGGCCAGCGCACCGATGAGTGCCGCTACCGCGAATCCGACCAGTACGGGGATCGTATCGCCGGCGATGCCGACTGCCTCTAGAGAGCCGCTCACCTTGTAGGCCACCACAAAGCCGGCCATAGCGCCGATCAGCATTGTGCCGTCCAATGAGAGGTTGATTACACCGGCACGCTCAGTGATGGTCTCACCGATGACGGCCAAGATCAGCGGCGCGCTCTGCGCCATGATAGAAGCCAGAATGCCCACAAGCTGCGCTTCGTTCATGTCTCAGCCTCCGCCTCTACTGTCGGCTGGGGGCGGCGGAAAACGCGATGGGGATCGCCAAAGAGCAGCACAAACAGCACCAGTGTGCCCTGAATGATCCCGCTGATGGCGGAGTGCAGTTGGGTGCGCAGTTGCACAACAGCGCCACCGGTCAATAGGCCGGAGAAGATCAGCGAGATCACTAACACCCCCAGTGGACGCATGCCTGCCAATAGCACGATCAGGATCGCCAGAAAGCCAATGCCGCCGGAGATACTCTGACGCAGGCTATCAAACCAGCTCAACACACGCACGGCCCCAGCTAAACCGGCCAATGCGCCACACAGCATCATAGCCGTGATTGCCCCGCGTTCGCTGGAAACGCCCAGAAGGAACGCCGAACGCATATTTTTGCCCAACGCTTTCAGCTTCAGGCCCCACGATGTACCGCGCAGCGCCAATACCACCAACAACAAGGCGATCAAGGCCAGCACCAATGAGAGGGGGCTAAAGCGCGTGTTTCCTAGCAAAGGGAGCAATGCGTGGCGCGGAAAAGGCACCGTTCCTCGGAAAGACCCTCCCTCCGGCGGTTGCCAGGGGCCTGAGATCAAGTAGTTGGTGGCAATGATGGCCAAGTTGTTGAGCGCCACGCCGCCGAAGATTTCATGTACGCCCCCGCGTGTTTTCAGGATGGCAGCCAACGCGGCCCACATGGTGCCTGCTATCATGGCCACCACAATCTCCAGCGGCACGATCACCCAGCCGGGGATGTCGGGGTAAGCGGCGGCAACCTCTAGAGCGACGGCGCTGGCGCCGATAGCTCCCATGATCATCTGGCCTTCCACGCCGATATTCCACAGGCCAGTGGTGAATGTCACCAGCAAGCCGACAGCGCAAAGCAACAGCGGCACCCAGAACGCTAAGGTGCTGAAAGTGCGGTCGTAGTCGCCAAAAGAACCTTGCCACAGCGCACTGTAGGTCACCCCCGGGCTAGCCCCTACAACTATCAGCAGGGCTGTGGTGACACCCACTGCCATCAAAACGGGGACAACTCGCCATAGGTTGTGCAGCAGGTTATCTTTCATAGCTGCTGGCCTCCGATCAGATGGCCTAACTCTTCAACCGACGTCTCAGCGGCGTTAAGAATGCGCAGCAGCCGTCCACCGGAGAAAACCGCAATACGGTCGCTGCGTTCAAGCAATTCGTCCAAATCCGCCGATATGAACATGATCGCAGTGCCTTGCTGCAAGCGCTCCTCAAACAGCTCCCAGATATGGTTGGTGGAGGTGACGTCTAGGCCGCGTGTAGGATGTTCCAGCAATAACAAGCGCAGCGAAGGCGGCAGCAGGGCCAGCATGGCGCGTTGCTGATTGCCGCCGGAGAGTTCGGCGGCTTTTGTCTCGGCGCGTCCCACGACGTTGTACCGCTGAATACGCCGTGAGATTTCATCACGGGCGCGCTGCCAGTTGATCACAAAACTGCTCTCCGGTGAGACCAGCGCCATGTGCTCTGTCAAAGAGAGATCCGCAATGAGGCCCTCCTCCAGGCGCCCGGCTGGGACGTAAGCCCCGCCCCGCTGCCGGAAGACATGGTAGGCAGATTGGCTGGTCCAAGCGATCAACACTGTGCTGACCAGCCAAATGGCCCCCGCTATCAGCAGCGCCCAAGCCATGCCACCTGCCATCTGCAAGCCGCCGATTTGACCGTTGAGGAGCCGAACGATCAGCCAGATGATGCGTATGGCAAGGAATGCCCAGGCTAGCCAAGGTGTCCAGAAGAGCGGCGAGCGCTTGCCGATAAGAGGCTCTCCACATAGCAGGATTCTGCCACTGTGGATGGGTTGTAGCCCCGCGCAGGCCTGTAGCAGCAGACGCTGGCCGCTGCCCTCTAGCCCAGCGAGGCCTAACGCCTCGCCTTCGTGCAGCTCCAAGTTGATGCCCTCAACAGTGAGCCGGTAGGTGCGGATTGTCACGTTCTCTACCGTGAGCACTGTTAGAGCAGCCGCGTGAAGCTTGTGGGTGCTGCGTGGGAGCTCCTCGCCGAACATCATACGCACCAGCGTGCTTGTCGGGCAGGGGATAGACTGCGTGCCGACCAGCTTGCCGTGCCGCAACACGGCCACCTCGTCGCACAGCTCCTGAACCTCCTCCAGCTTGTGCGAGACAAAGATAATGGTCTTCTGTTCTTCGTGGGCGAGGCGGCGGATGGTGTTGAAAAGCATCTCTTTCTGCTCAGCGCTGATGCCGGTGGTAGGCTCATCTAGAATCAGCACGTTGGCGCCCAACGCCAGCAGGCGCAGAAGCTCCATCTGCTGGCGCTCACCCAGCGTCATGGTATCTACATAGACGCGGGGGTCCAACTCGAAACCGAATCCAGACGCATATTGCTCCAGTTCGCGGCTGCCGCCCCCTCGATCCAGTACCAGTCGGTCATCGTGGGCCAGCAGGTGGTTTTCGATCACCTGCATAGGGGGGAAATCCAGAGGGTCCTGGTAAAGCATCCCGATGCCGCAATGCAGAGCGTCGGAGGGCGATGAAAATACAACGGGTTGCCCATCCAACAAGATTGTACCGCTGGTAGGGGCCTGATAGCCGGAGAGGATTTTCATCAGCGTGCTCTTGCCTGCACCATTCTCGCCCAGCAGGCCGTAGATACGTCCCGGCTCAAAGGTGAGGCTGATGCCATCGTTGGCGCGTACATCGCCGAAGTATTTACGGATATCTCGTAGTTCGACGCGCATCGGACTTCTCTTTTCGTGCAACTGGCCCTTGCTCGGGGCCAGTTTAACGCAAGGATGGGATAGAGAAAAGAGAGCGGCCCGAAAAAGCCGCTCTCTTCGAAAGGTGCGATCGGGAACGGTTCTTTGTTACTCGCTGGCGCCCGTCATGCCCTCCAGTAGTTTGGGCAGATACCAAATCTGCTGGTCGGTTGCGACTTCGCCATCGGCCAGATACGGCGTGCCATCCTGCAGGTTGAGCGGCCCGACCCACAGGTTGACCTCACCGCTGGCCAGCTTGCTGATGAAGTCATCCAGATTGGCCTTCCACTCCTCGTTGGCCAGCAGACCAGGCCCGTCTATCCAGCCCACGTGCGACCGGTCGGGGTCGTTGAGGTTCTCCCAGTACGGCCCGTTCCAGTCCCATGACTGCTTCCAGGTGCCGTTGGCTACAGCTTGGGCGGTGGCAAGATAGGCCGGCCCCCAGTTGAAGTACGGCACACCCAAGCAGACATCCGGGGCCTCGTCGCAGGCGCCTTTGTAGTCGTAAGGGATAGCAAAGACGCGCTGCCCCTGTGCAGCACGCTGCCCGGCTACCACGATAGCCTCGGTGGTGTCAATACCGCTCAGGACAACGTCTACACCGGTGTCAAAGAACTGATTGACAACCTCAGTGGGGTCAAGTGTCACGCCGGGGATGTTGAACCAGAAGCCGATCCAGGTGACCGAGAAGCTCAGCTCGGCGGGATCCATGCCGCGATAGTTCTCCCAGCAATAGCGCGCACCGAGGTAGGCCGAGGCGGCCAGACGGCGCGTCTCGAAGTTGATCAGTGGGCCGAGGTAGCCGATCTTACCTGTTTCGGTGGCCAGCGCAGCAGCGCATCCGGCGATAGCCTTCATGTCCTCCATACGCCCCATGATGTTCCCTTCATTGGGCGGTGCAACGCCTGCGTCCTGCCCTTCGGCCCACGCATCATCACCCGAGATATTGATGAAGACCACATCAGGGTGCTTCTGCGCAGCGCCGACAGTGTCCTCTTCAAACTCGTCCGAGGTGGTGAAGATCAATTTGGCTCCCTGGGCGATCATGTCGTCCGAGACGCCCTCAACGGTTGCCTCAGGCTTATCGGCGGGGTTGAGACTCTCGAAAAAGATCATGCGCGCACCGGGGAAATTCTGCTCCACATACAAGCCAGCCTCGTAGTGGGCTTGGCTCCAGCCACGGTCGTTCTTCGGCCCCACCAGAATTACACCGAACACAAACTCCTCTTCCGTTGGCGCTTCGGTAGCGACCTCGGTTGCAACCTCAGGAGGAGCCTCCGTGGCCTCTTCTGGGGGCGCTTCGGTCGGGGTTGC
>DAOTYL010000053.1:0-5141 GCA_034434955.1 Anaerolineae bacterium
ATGGGCACCTCCACCAGCGTGGGGAAGTACATGAACACACCAAACACCACGCCCGCAAAGTTGCCCAGCAGCGTGTTCTGCCCGGCCAGCGTCTGGACCCACTCCGGACGGATCAGCACGCGGATCACGCCTACCACAAACACGCCCACGATTAACAGCGGGAAAATCTGCTTGACGAAGCGCCACGACTCCCACAGCCAGTCGCTTATCTCATCGGCGCTCAGGTGCTTCCACCCGATGTACGCCAGCACCAACAGCGCCAGCAGCACGCCGAAGAACTTGCCGGTGAACCGGATCAGCAGCCCCGCAGGCTGCGCCTGCATACCCAGCGCGGCCACCAGCAACGTGAGCGCCGTCAGCCCCAGCGCGACCCACGTCCAGGCAGTGAAACCCTCAAAGACGTTTTCCAGCCCCTTCCAGGCAGACAGGCCGATCAGCGCCAGCAGCCCGATGAGGATGACGCCCTGCACGGCCAGGCCCTCTTCGCCGCGGCTGGCATCGTGGGGCACCAAGCGGTCAAGGAGGGCTTGGAAGCCGTCCACCCCGGCAATGGGAAGGTGCAGCTGCGCGTAGGAGTTGGTCAGCAGGCCAACCTTGAGCGTGCCGGAGAGCAGCAGCGCCACCAACACCAGCAGGAAGATCAGCGCGGCACGCTTCATGCCCTTCTTGCTCTGCCCGGCGAACAGCGCATCGGTCGCTTTGTCATGCGCGATGTCCTCCCGGCGGAAGATAAGCGCCATGATCATGCCGATGGCGATGGCGAAGGTCAGCGAGAGGATCAGACGGGCAAACGCCAGATCGACCCCGATCACGCCGCCCGTGTACACCAGCGCCAGGATGTTGGCCGCCGGAGCAAAGAAGAGGAAGGTGATGGCAGGGCCAAGTCCCGCCCCTTTCTTATAGATACCCGCGAACAGCGGCACAATGGTGCACGAGCACACTGCCAGCACCGATCCGGCCAGCGCCGCCGCCGGATAGGAGATGAAGCGCGGAGTATTGCGCCCCAGGAAGCGCGTCACCGACTCTTTGGGGATCAGCGCGGTCATCGCGCCGGCGATGTAAAACGCCGGCACTAAGCATAACAGCACATGGGCAGCCAGATAGGCGGCCAGATTGCCCAATCCACCTTGAAGGAGGCGCAGAGCGAGATCAGGTAGGTTCATGTCGTTCTCCCCAAAGGATATAGCATTTCTTGAATATCCCTGCGCAGAAGGGAAGCGCCTCGCAGGCGCTCCGCTTAAAGCGCGCTATACCGAGCCATCTAGGGCTTCGCGAATCCAGTCCGCAATGGCGTTGACCGAGGCAACCTTACCAGCACAGACCAGCTTCTCGTTGATCACCAGCCCCGGCGTCACCATAAGGCCATACTGCAGGAACACGTCAACATCGGCCACCTTTTCCACCGTGGCCTGTAGGTTCGGATATTCTGCCTTGATCATCTCCAGCGCCTGTTGGGCGCGTTCAGCAAGGAACTCGCACTTGGAACAACCGGGGCCGAGCACTTTGATGGTGAGCATCTTACCTGTTTCTCCTTTCTCCCTGATTGGTAGGGGCACTTTCACCCCTTTGCGTTCACAATCCATGCACAGATCGGTGGTACGGTTGGTGGTGTGCACCAGGCCGCAGCCCGGGCAGGTGACACGCCGCAGGCCGAAGCGCTGGCGTTTGGCGGCCTCGTCGCGGTTGGCCGGGCGCAGCTCCGGCGGTAGATCGGCAAACGGGTCCGAGACACAGGAGCAACCGGATAGGGAGGGCTTCTCCGTTTGGGGCATAGCCATCACCTCACTTCGTTCTAGCATCTTAAAACCCTATGCCACTTGGGCATCTGCTCCCTTAGGCTGGCACAGCAGGCATGTGCAGCCCGGAGCAGCGCCCTGCGGCAGCAGCGGAAGCTGCAGCTGTTTGCCTTTGGCCCGGGCAAGTGCGTCAGCGGTCTCCTGTGCAACATCCAGCATCCGCGCTATGGCGTCGTTCGCCAGCGTATAGAAGACATACATCCCCTCGCGCCGATCCACGACCAGCCCGGCCTCGCGCAGGCGCATGAGCTGCTGAGAGATATACGCCTGGCGGTATCCAAGCACCATCTCCAGATGGCAAACACAGGCTTCACCCTGCCGGAGCGCCGCAAGAATCTGCAGGCGCGCCGGATGCGCAACAGCCTTCAGCAGGGCGGCTATTTGAGCGTAACCCTCCATGCTTCACCGCCTTGTCCTCCACCGACCTCCAGCGCTTCTGCGGCCTGACGCGGAAGCGCGAGGGTCATTCTATATTCGGAATATAGAATAACGTTCTGCAGAATTGTGAAACAGTGCACAACATCACGCGGCGAGATGACATTCGTCACCTGCCGCAGGGGAACGGGGAGCGTAGGCGCTCGGCAGCCCTACTCGTTGTCGTGGGTGAGCGCTACAGCCGCACGCGCCAGCAGTTGCCGCTGCTGGGATGTCTCAGCCCCTGCCCCCGCCCGCCTAACTGCCGCCTCGGCCTGCTCCAAGCTGAGGCCCAGCGCCATCAGCACGCAGGTTGCCAACATGCCGGTGCGCCCTTCGCCCGCGTAGCAATGGATGAGCACCCGTGTGCCCGAGCGCAATTCCTCGGCGACCTCCAGCGCCAGATCGAAGAACTCCTCTTCGTCATCGGGCAAGCCGCCGTCGGGGATGACAAGCTCGTTCCACGTCTCCCAGGGCAGGTCCTCTTCCCGAATATGGCGGGCGTAACGCGGCGCATAGCGCTTCACCTCGTACATGGGGGCCAGGCAGACCACGACCTCCACCTTATGCCGGACGATCTCCTTTACCGCCTCATCCAGTGGCCAATCCTCGGTGCCCGGCATGGGTGAGCGGAACAGGCGGCCTGGGATGCCTTCCGGCAACTCGATTTCGGTCAGCGTCGTCTCCACCGCGCAACTCCCTACGAACGGCTGGCTACAGCTGATACAGCAGGAACAGCGCCAGCGCTGAGACCAGCGGCACGCTGAGGTTATCCAGCCCTAACGGCGAGACTCCCTCCATGAGCGTGGCGCTCAGCGTCGCAAAGGCGGCCATGATCGCTGCGCTGGCCGCGCCCAGCACGCGGCTCGTCGGGCTGAGCGCCGAGCCGGGCAACAGCCACAGCGTGAGGAACATTGCTGCGAAGCTGAAGGCCGCCATCGCTGTTGTGCCCTCCCATGAGCGTGTGTGGCCGAACAGCATGTAAGTGCGGCGTCCCCAACGCCTGCCGATGAGGTGCGCCAGTGCATCGCCCCATGTCATGGCCATCACCGCCGCAGCGGCGATAGGTGCGCCATCCACCACTTCCCCGCCCGTGCGCCAGAACAGCCCAAATAGCAGGGTGATGGAGAAAGCAAAGTACACTGTGCCGGGCGAGGACTCAGCGGCGTCCATCTGCTTAAAGACCTGACGGCGGTAGAAAATGTAATTCAGCACGATGAACGTGGCAAAGGGGATGATGCCGTAATACCAGTGTTCAAAGAAGTAGAGGATGGCCCACACCCACATCCCCGCGCCGATGTGGATCACCTTGCGCGTCACGTGCTGAGGCCAGCGCAGGCGTCGGCCCAGGGCTTCAACGGCGATGAGCAGACCGAAGGCGTACACATAGGACAGAACAAGGCCAATGATGTCTCCTCGCGTCACGGATATCCCCCCAGAGATGGGTTCTGCTGCACAGGATGCGCATCCCTCTGTGTGAATTGTATGCACACAACGGCGCGGCGTAAAGAGGGCAAGCGGAAAGCAGAAGCGCGAAGGGTGCGAAGTTGCGCACATTGGTGCAAGGCATGATATGATTATCCCATACTACCACCACAGGGCCAGAGCGCTAGAGGGAGGCAAGATATGATCAAGATCGCTACGGATTCGGTTGCCAACCTGCCCGCCGACGTTGTGCAGACGTTTGGCATCGCCGTCATCCCCACCTATGTCTCCTTTGGCGGGGAGACGCTGCGCGACGGTGTGGACATCACCCCTGCGCAGTTCTACCAGCGGCTGGCAGCCTCGGCGCAGTTGCCGGTCACCACCCAGCCCTCGGTAGACGACTTTGAGCAGTTTTACCGCCGCCTACTGGAAGAGAACCCGGGCGCGACGATCCTCTCCCTCCACCTCTCACGTCTCTTCAGCGGCATCATCGCCTCGGCGGAGCAAGCCGCTGCCCGCCTGCCGCAGGCCGATATTCGCATCTTTGACACGCGCTCCGTCTCTTTAGGGCAGGGGCTGATGGCGCGTGAAGCAGCGGCCATGGCCGAAGCGGGCGCCAGCATAGAGACCATCCTGCAACGGCTGGAGGCCATGCGCGATGGGATGCAATTCTACGCCGCGATGGACACGCTGGACTATCTGGCTAAGGGCGGGCGCATTTTGGCCGCGCTGCGCGTCTGCTGGGCACCCTGTTGGATATGAAGCCCGTGATCACCATCAGAGACGGCGCGGTAGATGCCCATTCGCGCCAGCGCAGCCGCGCCCGCGCCCTGGAAGCGCTGCGCTCCCTGCCACTGGAAGCCGCGCGGGGCAAAAGCGGGCTGCATCTGGCCGTGATGCACGCTGCCTGTGAGGAGGAAGCGCGCGCATTGGCCGAGGACCTGCGCACGACGCTCAAGCCGCAGGTCTTCCTCTTTGGCGAAATGGGCCCCGCGCTGGGAACATATACCGGGCCGGGGGGCGATCGCCGTGGCGTGGTACGCGCCGTGAGAACGAAGCGCCCAGGCCCCTATCAAGCGCCCTACCGCTCTTTGTGAGGGGTAGCCCGATCACCATCCCAACAGAAAGCGAGCGCCGACATGATCCACATCATCACCGACACGACGGCCAATCTTCCCCAGGAGGTCCTCGATCAGTACGGCATCCCCCTCGTGCCCCAGTACGTGCACTTTGGCGAGGAGACGCTGCGCGACTCGTTTGACATCAGTCCGGCGGCGTTCTACGCGCGGCAGGCGGCAGCCAGCGAGCTTCCCAAGACCAGCGCCCCCTCTCCCGCCGACTTCGCACCGCACTTCTCGCGCATCCAAAGTGAAGACCCCGGCGGCACAGTGTTGTGCATCCACCCTAGCAGCGAGGTGAGCGGAACGGTGCGCTCGGCGCGGTTGGCCGCCGCCGAGTTCCCCGATCTGGACATCCGCATCTTTGACACTCGCTCGGTGTCGCTGG
>DAOTYL010000054.1:0-21718 GCA_034434955.1 Anaerolineae bacterium
TGATCGGCCAATTCACACCACATCTATAATAATCGTCAAAAAGGGGAAAAGGGCCGGTTCCTCTCCACCGTCATATTTCCCAATTCTCCATCCCCCCATATGTGATCCCTCTCACGTACTCTCTGCCCTGAGTCACCTCTCCTTCCGGGTTCAAGGAGGATTCCGGCGGATTCGGAATGGTGACACTCTAACACAGGCAGGGGCCTCAAAGGCGATACACAGCGCCCGCCTTCGGCATCTGTGATCCTACTTCGGGACGGCCGGGAGTACTTCACATGCAACCTCTGAGCGTCCGCACGGGCTGGTCTCAACCTGCTGCTGCGCTGGTTATCGGCGGTGGCATCGGCGGCATGCGCGCTGCGCTGGACCTAGCCGATGCCGGCCTTCAGGTCTACCTGATCGAGCAGACGCCCTGTTTGGGCGGACGAGTCGCCCAGCTGGGTTATATGTTCCCCCAGCACGATTGTGTGCTATGTCGGGGCACTCCCGATCACGGTTACGGCTGTACGCGCCCTTCTATTTCGCCCGCCTATATCCAACACAATCAGCACCCCAACATCACCGTTATGACCAGCACCCGCGTGACGGATGTGGAGGGTCAGGCCGGTGATTTCACGGTGTCGCTGCGTCAGGAGCCGCGCTATGTGGACCCAGCACGCTGCATCAACTGCGGCTACTGCGCTCGGGTTTGCCCTGTTGAGCTCCCCGATAGCTACCAGCAGGGCATGACGCTGCGCAAGGCTGCCTATAAGGTAGCCGCACGCGCAGCACCGGACGCTTACGTGATCGATCGGGGGCCGTACTGCGATACGTGCGGCAAGTGCGTCGAGGTCTGCCCCACCCAAGCCATCAACCTCAACGAGCCGCCGCGCCTGCTGACCATCAACGTTGGCGCCATCATCCTCGCGCTCGGCTTCCAAATCTACGATCCTTCGGAGCTTGGGGAGTTGGGCTATGGCCGCTACCCCAACGTCCTACATGCCATGCAGTACGAGCGGCTGGCCAGCCGTTCTGGCCCTACCGAGGGGATCGTGGTGCGGCCCTCCGATCAGAGGAAGCCGCGCTCGATCGCCTGGCTGCAGTGCATCGGGTCACGCGATCAGCGCAACACCTACTGCTCGTCCATCTGCTGTATGTACGCCACCAAAGAGGCTATGCTGGCCAAGCAGCGCCTCGGTGAGGCTGTTGAGTGCACGATCTTCATCATGGATGAGCGGGCATTTAACAAGGAGTACAGCGCCTACTTCGCTAAGGCACGCGAGCAACACGGTATCCGCTACGTGCGTTGTCGCCTCTCGGCTGTTCACGAAGACCCCCTCACTCATGACCTGATCCTTTCCTATGCCGACGCGGATGGGCAGCGGCGAGAACAGCGCGTTGAGATGGTTGTGTTAGCAGTTGGCCTGCAACCGCCTGAGTCGGCGCGGCAGCTGGCCGAACTACTGGACATCGAGCTGAACGATTACGGCTTCTGCCAGACTGACAAGTTCGCGCCGCTCCAGACGGCACGGCCCGGGGTGTTTGTATGTGGGGCTTTCGCCTCGCCCAAAGAGATCTCGGAGACGATCATCGACGCCAGTGGCGCAGCCGCTGAGGTGATGCGCCTACTGAACGATCGCCTGAACACGCACCGCTACACGCGTGAATGGCCTTTCCTCTCGGCGGATGGCCTACCGCCGGAGCGTGATGTATCCGGCGAGCCGCCGCGCGTGGGGGTATTCGTCTGTTCGTGCAGCGGAACTCTCTGCGATGTGTTGGACCTGCCCGCATTGGTCCAACAGGCTGCTCGTTGGCCGAATGTGGCAACGGTGGAAGCAATCGACCTCGCCTGCTTCCCGCAAGGGTTGGATCGCATCCGCGAGCGTATTCAGGAGGCAGGTCTCAACCGTGTTGTCGTGGCCGCGTGCAGCAACCGCACCCATGAGTCGCTCTTCCAGCGCACGGTGCGCATGGCCGGCCTGAATCCCTATCTGCTGGAGCAGGTGAACCTGCGTGAGCAGTGCAGCCTGGTGCATCGCGGCCAATCGGAGTTGGCCAACCGTAAGGCGCGGGAGCTAGTGCGCATGGCGGTAGGTCGTGCTGCCCTTGCGCGGCCTGTGCACAAGGACAAGCATCGCTGTCGGCCTTCGGCGTTGGTGATCGGCGGAGGCGTGGCCGGCATGACCGCCGCCCTAGCCATCGCCGACAGCGGCTACGATGTGCACCTTGTGGAGCGCAGCGAAATGCTGGGGGGCAATTTGCTCAACCTCTACTATGTCGCCGAGGGCTACAACCCCCAGCGTCTGCTGCGCGATCTGGTCAACCGCGTGCGCGCCCATCAGCGCATCGTCACCTACACACGCACTGAGGTGGTGCGTCATGGGGGACACGTGGGTTACTTCCGATCTGTGCTGCGCACCCACCATGCCGATGGCTCAAGCGAAGAGCGCGAGATTGAACACGGCGTGACTATTGTCGCCACCGGTGGACGCGAGACCCGTGAGCATCCGTGGCTGATGAACCGCGAAGTCTATCCGGAGGTGATCACCCAGCGGGAATTGGAAGAGAAGATCATCCACCATCCGGAGGAAATTGCCCGCCTGCGCGATGTGGTGATGGTGCAGTGTATGCGCCCGCCCGGCGCACCGGAATACTGTTCACGGGTATGCTGCACCAATGCGATGAAGAATGCGATCCGCCTGCGGCTGTTCAATCCCCAGTGTCGTGTGACGGTGCTGTTCAAGAATATCGTTACCTATGGCTTCCGCGAGGAGTTCTACACTGAAGCGCGGCGGAAGGGCGTGCTCTTCGTGCGCTACACCGACAACGAACCGCCCCAACTTATCCGCAGCGGGAATCGTTTGCATGTCCGCGTGCGCGACCCTGCCCTCGACCGCTGGATGGACCTCCCTGCCGATCTGGTGCCGGTCAGCATGGCAGTTGCTCCCGCCGAAGGTACTGCTGAATTGGCGCAGATGTTGCGCGTGCCGCTAGGCAGCGAAGGGTTCTTTGCCGAAGCACAGATGAAGCTGCGTCCTATGGACTTTATGCGCGAAGGCATCTTCTTAGCGGGGATGGCACACTACCCCAAGTTTGTAGAGGAGAGCATCAGCCATGCGCTGGCGGCAGCGGCGCGTGCCCTGCCGTTGCTGGCCCAGCAGTCGCTCTATCTAGGTGGGGTGGTAGCGCAGGTCGATCCCAGCAAATGCGTAGGCTGCCTGACCTGCACGCGCACCTGCCCCTTCCAGATCCCGCAGGTCATCCAGCAAGAAGGGCGTAGCGGTGTCGGCGGACTAGGCGGTGCTGCCTATATTGACCCCGCTCAATGCCAGGGGTGCGGCACCTGCACAGGAGAGTGCCCTGCGATGGCCATCCAGTTGGTGCATTATACCGACGAGCAGATCATGCTGCGCTCAATCGGCGGGCTGGGGAGCTGGCAGCCTGAAGTAGATCGGGAGGCGGCGAGATGAGCACCCCGCAGAACACAAAGTCCTTTGAACCCGAGATCACCGCCTTTTATTGCATCTACTGCGGCTACATGGCAGCCGACTCCGCTGGCATCCTCCAGATTCAATACCCCGCCAACGTCAAGTTTGTGCGCCTACCCTGCACGGGCAAAACCGACATCCGCTATCTACTGGAGGCTTTCGAGCAGGGGGCAGACGGCGTCTATGTTGTAGCCTGTCCGATCGGCAACTGCCACCACGTGCGCGGCAACGAGCGGGGTTATGCCCGTCTCAAGCGGGCCAAGCATATCCTCGATGAGATCGGCATCGGCGGCGAACGGCTGGACATGTTCTTTATGTCGGGCAGTCAGGCCTCGGCTTTTGCTATCGCTGCCCAAACGATGACCGAACGCATCCGCGCCCTCGGCCCCAACCCCTTGAAACTTATCGGCAAACCGGCGCCGCCAGCGCCTGAGGGCGAGGGGGACGAGGAGGTAGGTTGGCGTGGGAGGAAGCCGAGGCCAACGAAAGACGCACCGTGATCGGTGCGGTGAAATAGCGAAACGATCCCTTATTCCCTTCATCGGCAGGGGGCACCGATGAGCAATGCTTTGAGCAGTACAGACAACATGGCTCCGATCGGCGCAGTGATGGTCATCGGCGGGGGCATCGCGGGGATGCAGGCCGCATTAGACCTCGCCAACCAGGGGTTTAAGGTCTATCTGGTGGAGAAAGAGTCGGCCATCGGCGGTAAGATGGCTCAGCTGGATAAGACCTTTCCCACCAACGACTGCGCCATGTGCACTATCTCGCCCCGCTTAGTGGATGTGGGTCGCCATCCCAACATCGAGATCATGACGCAGACCGAGGTGCTGGATGTGCGCGGCGAGGTAGGGCGTTTCAGCGTGCATGTGCGCCATCAGCCGCGTTATGTCGATCCGGCCAAATGTGTGGCCTGCGGCGACTGCGCCAAAGTGTGCCCGGTGATCATCCCCGACCGCTTCAACGAAGGTCTGTCGCCACGCCGTGCGGCTTATAAACTCTACCCGCAGGCTGTCCCTAATGCCTATGCCATTGAGAAGCGCGGCATTTCCCCTTGCCGCGATGCCTGCCCAGCAGGCCAGCGGGCGCAAGGTTACATTGCCCTTATCCGCGAGGGGCGCTGGCATGATGCCCTGCGCGTGATCAAGATGGACAACCCCTTCCCCGGCATCTGTGGACGCATCTGCAACCATCGCTGTGAGGACGCCTGCAACCGAGGGTTGGTGGATGAGCCGATCAACATCCGTGCGCTCAAGCGCTTTGTGACCGATAAGGTGTACTCGGAGCCGCGCCAGCCGGTACAACCCGCCCCGCGCCTCTACCCGCAGCGGGTGGCGATCATCGGGGCAGGGCCGTGCGGCCTGACCGCTGCGCAGGACCTGGCGCTGGCCGGTTATGGCGTGACGATCTTTGAAGCCATGCCAGTTGCAGGTGGGATGTTGCGCCTAGGCGTGCCGGAGTACCGCCTGCCCACCTGGATTATCGAGCGCGAGGTGCAGGACATTATCGATCTGGGCATTGACCTGCGCCTGAATCACCGTGTGGACAACCTAGATGACGTATTCGCCGAAGGATTCGACGCCGTGCTTATTGCCGTCGGCGCTCACGAGGGCATCCGCCTGCCTATCCCCGGCGCCGACCTCGACGGCGTGCTGATCAACACCCACTTCCTGCGCGACGTGCGCTTGGGCAAGTACGGCAACGGCGCTGGGGATGCGCCACCGCTGGGGCAGCGGGTGCTGGTGCTGGGCGGCGGCAACGTGGCGATTGACGTAGCGCGTACGGCCATCCGCCTGGGGCGTGAGGTACACCTCGCCTGCCTAGAAAGCCGCGATCAGATGCCCGCCCATCCCTGGGAGATAGAAGCCGCTGAAGAAGAGGGCGTGGTGCTCCATCCGGGGCGCACGTTTGAGCGCATCCTTGGCGACGCTCAAGGGCACGTGATCGGCGTGGAGTGCATGTTGGTGGAATCCTTCAGCTTCGACGAGATGGGACGTCTGAGCGTTGAGAAGGTGCCCGCTTCAACGCACATCCTTGAGTGCGACACAGTGATCTTCTCCGTTGGGCAGCGGGCCGGTTTGGCCTTCATCCCTGATGACGCAGGGGTAGGCATCACGCCCAAACGCACCATCGCCGTTAACCCCAACACACTGGCAGCCACTCGCGAGGGCGTCTTCGCTGCCGGCGACAGCGTCTCCGGCACAGCCTTCGTCATCGAGGCAGTGGCCAGCGGCCACAAGGCTGCCCAGTCCATTATCCGCTATCTACGCGGCGAGCCAATAGAACCGCCACCTCAACCAGAGCTACCGGTGGTGCGCCTCTCACGGCAGGAAATCGAGGAGCGCATTGCACGCGGGGAGATCAAGCCGCAACCGCGTGTGCCTATGCCCCAATTACCTGTGGAGCAGCGCATTGACAACTTCGCCGAGGTGGAAGGCGGCTACGACGATGAATCAGCACAGCGCGAGGCGGCGCGTTGCCTCGCCTGCGGCATCTGCTCGGAGTGCATGAGTTGCACTTTCGCTTGCGGCGTGAAGGCCATTGACCACAACATGGTCGCCCGCGAAGAGACGGTTGAAGTCGGCGCGATCGTCCTCGCCCCGGGCTATGAAGTCTACCACGCCGAACTCTCCGAAGAATACGGTTACGGGCGCTATCCCAATGTCATCACTGCGCTCCAATTCGAGCGCTTACTCTCTGCCTCCGGCCCCACGCTAGGTCATGTTCAACGCCCATCGGATGGGCAGAAACCCCGCCGCATTGCTTTCCTACAGTGCGTCGGCTCACGTGATCGCACCCATGATTACTGCTCGGCAGTGTGCTGCATGTACGCCACTAAAGAGGCGGTCATCGCTAAAGAGCACGACCCCGATCTAGACATCCACGTCTTCATGATGGACATGCGAGCCTTTTCCAAAGGCTACTGGGGCTACTTTGAGCGTGCACGCGACCACTACGGCATTCACTATACGCGCTGCCGCATCAGCGCTCTACATGAAGACCCCCACACTCACAATCTTACTTTGCGCTACGTGGACGACGCAGACGGCTCGCTGCGTGAAGAGACGTTCGATCTGGTAGTACTCTCCGTCGGCATGGAGATCTCGCCAGCGGTGCGCGATCTGGGCCGTCGGCTGGGCATTGAATTAGATGAGTACGGTTTCTGCCACACGGTGCACTTCAACCCACTGCAGACAAGTCGCCCCGGCATCTATGCCGTTGGGCCGTTCCGCGAGCCAAAGGACATCCCTGAATCGGTCATCGAGGCCAGCGGCGCAGCAGCAGCTGCTGCTGCCCAGTTGAGCGCGGCGCGTTTCACCTTGACGCGACGTATTGAATACCCACCGGAGCGAGACATCAGCGGGGAGGAGCCACGCATCGGCGTGTTCGTCTGCCACTGCGGTTCCAACATTGGCGGTTATCTGGATGTGCCATCTGTGGCGGAGTATGCGAGGACCCTGCCCTACGTCGTTCACGCAGAAGACAACCTCTACACCTGCTCGCAAGATAGCATCCGCCATATCGCCGAGCAGGTGCGCGAGCAAAACCTCAACCGTGTGGTGGTAGCCAGCTGCACGCCGCTGACCCATGCTCCACTCTTTCAGGACTGTATCCGTAGTGTAGGGCTGAATCCCTACCTCTTCGAAATGGCCAATATCCGCAACCACTGCTCGTGGGTACATTCTCACGATCGGGAGACAGCGACGGCCAAAGCCAAGGACCTAGTACGGATGGCCGTTGCGCGGGCGGCCCTTCTGGAACCACAACATACCATCAGTGTTCCTGTGAAGCAGGCGGCTTTGGTGGTCGGTGGCGGAGCAGCCGGTATGACCGCTGCCCTTGCACTCGCCGGGCAAGGATTTCCGGTGCATCTTGTGGAGCAGGAAACGGAGCTGGGCGGCAACCTGCGCCATGTCTTCACCCCACTGGATGGTAAAGACCCCCAGCGCGTACTAGCTGAGCTAGTGACGCAAGTACAAGCCAACCCCTTGATCACCGTGCATACGGGAAGCCGCGTAACAGACTCCAAAGGCTTCATGGGCAACTTTGTCAGCACCCTTGAGCGGGCTGACGGCACCCGTGTTGAGGTACAGCACGGCGCGACGATCCTCGCCATCGGTGGGCAGGAGTATCGTGGGCCGGAGTACGGCTACGGCTCCGATCCACGCATCCTCACACAACAGGAGTTTGAGGCGCATCTTTCCACAGGCCGCGATCTGCCCGATCTCGTCGTCATGATCCAATGCATCGGCCCGGCCGAGCGCTTCTGCAGCCGCATCTGCTGTACGGTGGCACTCAAGAACGCGCTGGCGCTCAAACGCCGGAAGCCCGATGCACAGGTGATCGTGCTCTACAAGGATATCCGCACCTACGGCTTCAAAGAGCGGCTCTATACAGAGGCACGCAGGCAAGGGGTGATCTTTGTACGCTACGATGAGCCCCACCGTCCTCAGGTAGAGACGGGGGACCTGCTCGCTGTGCGGGCCTGGGATGCTGCCCTCAGGCGAGAGATGGTCTTACGCCCTGATCTATTGGTGTTGAGCATGCCCGTCGTGCCCCGCGAGGATGCCCACGAGGTGGCCCGCTTATTCAAGGCCACTGTGGATGGCGATGGTTTCTTCCTTGAGGCACACGTGAAACTACGCCCGGTTGACTTCGCCACCGATGGTCTGTTTATGGCGGGCATGGCGCATTACCCCAAGCTGCTTGACGAGACGATGATCCAGGCCCAGGCCGCTGCTGCCCGCGCAGCACAGGTGCTCAGCCGCCAAGCCCTGACAGCAGGTGGGCGCGTGGCAGTAGTGGATCAAAGCAAATGCACGGCTTGTCTCACCTGCGTGCGCTTGTGCCCCTTCGGCATCCCCCAAATCCGACCTGACCTGACGGGTGTGGGTGGCATTGCCGGGGCGGCGTACATCGAGGCCTCGGTGTGCCAAGGCTGCGGTTCCTGCGCAGCTGAATGTCCAGCACGTGCCATCCAGCTGATGCACTACACTGATGCACAAATGGTCGCTAAAGTACGTGCCCTGCTCCAACCGCAGATGACATCCGTCCGGCCTGAACATACACCGACGGTTGGAGGATAGTTGCGTGATGTCGGAACAGACACCCCTCCACATTGTCGCCTATTGCTGCGAGCACTGCGCCTACGCCGCTGCCGATCTCGCCGGCGGATTGCGTCTGCAGTATCCGCCGGATGTCAAGGTGGTGCAGATTCCTTGCACCGGCAGGCTGGATGTGCTGAACGTGCTGCACGCCTTCGAGGACGGCGCAGACGGCGTGATGGTCGCCGGTTGCCTGCCGGGCAACTGCCATTACCTGGAAGGTAATATCAACGCCCAGCGCCGCGTAAGGCACGTTAAAAAACTCCTGGCGCAGATCGGCCTGGAACCGGAGCGGGTGGAGATGTTTAACATGTCCTCAGCAATGGCCGCCGAGTTCGCCGCACGCGTCAAGGAGATGAGCGAACGGATCAGGGGATTGGGGCCTAGTCCTCTACGCGCCCCTTTGAATACGCCGACAACGAGCGAGAGGGAGAGCAAAGCATGATCGTAGCCGAACAAAAACCGCTGCAAGAGATCAAATCACTGCTGGGCGATGCGCAGAAGGTGCTGGTGGTGGGCTGCGGCACCTGCGTGACGGTCTGCTTTGCAGGCGGCGCCCGTGAGGCAGCCATTGTGGCCTCCTCGCTGCGCATGGCCAGCAAGCTAGATGGTGATCCTAAAGAAGTGAGCGATGTGACCGTTCAACGTCAGTGTGAGTGGGAGTATCTGGACGAAATCCGCGAGCAAGTTGCGCAAGCCGACGTGATTCTCTCACTAGGCTGCGGCGTGGGTGTGCAGGCTATCGCTGAGCATTTCCCCGAGAAGTGGGTGGTCCCCGGACTGAACACCAAGTTCATGGGCTTGCCCCTTGAACAGGGTGTGTGGGCTGAGCGCTGCGCAGCGTGCGGGGATTGCATCCTGGGGTTGACGGGCGGCATCTGCCCCATTGCCCGTTGCTCCAAGTCGCTGCTGAACGGGCCATGTGGTGGCTCAGAAGGCGGCCACTGCGAGATCAACCCCGAAGTGCCGTGCGCCTGGCAACTCATCTACGATCGGTTGAGCAGCATGGGCAAGCTGGACGTACTGCTGGAGATTCAGCCTCCTAAGAACTGGAGCACTGCACGTGACGGTGGCCCGCGCAAGATCGTGCGGGAGGACCTGCGACTGGCGGTGGAGGAGGGGTAGTCATGGTCGCTGAAGCGGGCCAAAATGGCAAGTACCTTGTTGGCTCCAATCTGGAGCGCGTGCTGCGTGCAGGCCACTTCGCAGTGACGGCGGAACTCGGACCGCCGCAAAGTGCTGATGGCGATGTTATTCGCCGCAAGGCGGCCCTGCTGCGTGGCTGCTGCGATGCGGTTAACATCACCGATAACCAGACGGCCATTGTGCGCATGTCCAGCATTGCGGCGGGAGCGATCCTTGTGCAGGAAGGGCTGGAGCCTGTGATCCAGATGACCTGCCGCGACCGCAATCGGCTGGCCATCCAGAGCGATCTGTTAGGCGCCTATGCGCTGGGCATCCGTAATCTACTGTGCCTCACTGGCGACCATCAGTCCTTCGGCAACCATCCTACCGCCAAGAACGTGTTTGACATGGACTCCATTCAGCTGGTGCAGATGGTCACAGCGATGCGCGATGAGCACGTTTTCCAGTGCGGTGAGCCGTTCAAGGGCCCGGAACCGCGCTTCTTCGTCGGCGCTGCTGCTGCGCCCTTTGCCGCGCCAGTGGAGTTTCGCCCTTACCGTCTCGCCAAGAAGGTCAAAGCAGGGGCCAACTTCATTCAGACGCAGCTGGTCTACGACATCGAGGCCTTCAAGGTCTTTATGGAGAAGGTGCGTCAGCTGGGCCTGCACCGCCAGACCTATATCTTGGCCGGGGTAGGGCCGCTGAAAAGCCCCGCCATGGCACGCTATATGAAAGATCAGGTGCCCGGCATCCTGGTGCCGGATGAGATCATCGAGCGCATGGAGGCCGCCGGGGCGCCCTGGGCAGGCAAGTCCAAAGACGAACTGACGCCCGAAGACCGCAAGGCTCGCGCTGAAGCATGGAAGCAGGCAGGTATCCAAATCTGCGTGGAGCTCATCCAGCAGCTGCGCCAGATCGAGGGTGTGGCAGGCGTGCACATCATGGCCATTGAGTGGGAGGAGGCCGTCAGGCCTATTGTGGAAGGGGCGGGCCTGCTGCCGCGTCCCGTGATCGAGGCCCCTACCGCGCAGGAGGCAGCCGATGGATGACTTTGAGCACATCAGCACACAACCCATCACCCTCCGCACAGACCTCGCCCAGCGCGTGATGGATGAGCTAGGGCAGAACGTCTATCTGTGCTACCAGTGCGTCAAATGTACCAGCGGCTGCCCTGTCGCTGAGTTCTTTGATTGGCAGCCCAACCAGATCATGCGTGCCCTGCAGTTGGGCCAAGAGGACATCGCCCTACACGCCCAAACGCCTTGGCTATGTGCCGCCTGTCAGACCTGCACCACCCGCTGCCCGCAAGGGTTAGACATCAACGCTATCATGGAGTTCCTTACGCGGGAAGCACTCGCACATGGCATCAAGCCGCCCATCCCCAAGGTGGACTATTTCAACAGAGCGTTCCTGCGCGAGGTGCGCTTGTGGGGCCGCGCCTACGAACTGGGTCTGCTGGCCGAGCTGAAGTTGCGCACGGGGGACATCACCACCGACCTTGACCTCGGCGTCAAGATGCTCCTTAAGAACAAACTACCCTTCCTGCCCCATCCGGCCCGTCCGCCGCGCCGCGTGAAGCCTGTGCCGGGGGCCGCCCGTGCCGTGGCCTATTATCCGGGTTGCTCGCTGCACTCCACCGCTACCGAGTTTGACGTCTCCACCAAAGCAGTGTGCGAAGCGCTTGGCCTGACCCTGATCGAGCCGCAAGGGTGGGTCTGCTGCGGCAGCTCCGCCGCCCACCGCGCCGATCCGGAGGCTGCGCTGCGTCTGCCATTAGAGAACCTCGCGCTGATCGAGCAAAGCGGTTTCGGCGAGGTGACCATGCCATGTGCGGCCTGCTTCAACCGCCATAAGGCCGCCCTGTACGAGATTCGCCATGATACGCGGCGCAAGGCCGCCGTGGATCGGGCAATAGGCTACACCTATCAGGATACTGTGCGTGTCAGCACGCTGATCGAAGCCATCCACCGACACGTCGGGGTGGAAGAACTCTCCAATCGGGTGAAGCGGCCGCTTGAAGGCCTGCGTGTAGTGTGCTACTACGGTTGTCTGCTCACCCGTCCACCGCAGGTCACCGAAGCGTCCCATCCGGAGCATCCCACCGAGATGGACGAGTTGATGGCCGCTCTAGGAGCGGAGGTGCGAGACTGGTCGTACAAGACCACATGCTGCGGAGCAGCTCATTCGCTGACCCGCCCAGATATCGTCCTTAAGCTAAGCAGTACGCTGATCGAGCAAGCCCGTCGGGCCGGAGCCGATGCGATCGCGGTGGCCTGCCCCCTCTGCCACACCAACCTGGACGCCCGCCAGTTCCAGATGAAACTTGATGCGCCTATGCTGGTCATGTACTTCACCCAGCTTATGGCGCTGGCTCTCGGCCTGCCAGAGAAAACTGCAGCCTTGCACAAAAACCTGACCGATCCCATCCCGATGCTACGAGAAAGAGGCCTGCTGGCTTAGTCGGCGCTGGTTCTCTCACTCCAGATAGCGGGAAGCGCGACAGGACTGCGACGCTGCGGAAAGGCCATTTCTATTGTTGCCTATGAAGGGGGGACCACATGGCCGTCGCGGTCGAGGAGCTAGAAGATGTGCTCGAGTGGGCATGGCGGGCAATTTGCGAAGCCTACGATGTGAGCGCCGACCTTCCCGACATGCACACCCTGTTTGGAGGGGCCGACTTGACAGCGCCCGCTGCAGCGGCCGAGGCGGTTTTGGTCAACATGTTGGCTGAAGCAGTGGAGTCGATCAGCCGCTTCTCCCCTTGGTATAGGATGCCTGCCAGGGCATTCGGCATGATCCAGATACGCGATCGGACGAGCAAACGCACGCGGTGGCTGCTCGCCCCTGAGGCAGCCCAGCGCTGGGAGAGTGTACTGCTGCGCCTTGCAGAGACCATCCAGCGCAACACGGTGCTTTTGCAAGCCACACGTTTGGTGGATGACTTGATGCGGCAGATTCCGCCAGATGATCCGTGTGTAATGGCCTCCTGCGCCTGCAAGCCGAGGCGGGTCATCCTCGTCAATGCATCGGTGCTGCGCCAAGGTGGGGTGATCTGCAGCGGGTGTCATAGGCCTTTCTTGCCCATCGACGAGGCAGACATATAGCCGCTTGGCAGGAAAGCACTATTCACCCACTTGGCTTGCAACTTATGGGCCGCCTGAGCGTACAAGTCTCCAGAGCAACGAGCTGGGAGCGCTCTGGCGTGCTCCGCGCCAGAAGCCGGACGCAAGGAGTAGATTGTGAGCGAACCCTTCTCGGAGGAGAACTCCCCTTACGAAGCACCTGCTATGCCATCCCGTCGGCACAGACGTTCGTCTCGCCGTGATGGATTGGGCGGCGTTTTCTGGGCGGCCATGCTCATCATGGCAGGGATGGTCTTCCTGGCAGACAACGTGGGCGTGTTGCCACGCTACGGTGGTGCCAATATTTGGGATTGGCTGATGCTCGGCGCCGGCGGTCTGCTATTGGTTGATGCCCTGATCCGCATCCTGCTGCCCGATGTCAGTCCCCCCGAACCGTTCTGGGTTATTGTGGGGATGGTGCTGCTAGCCCTGGGCAGTAGTGCCATCTTCAGCCTCCGGCTCACGCAGTGGTGGCCGGCGATCTTGATCTTCATCGGTGTCGCTTCGCTGGCGCGCGCCCTGCGACGATAGCCCTAAAAGCCACACACTGTTACGCTACGGGGATGACAAGGTCCTTTGGGAACGGCGTGAGTGAGTGGATCGCGCCATCCGTGTCCACGTACACGGTATCCTCAATGCGCACCCCAAAACCGCGCTGCGGATAATACAGCCCTGGTTCCACGGTGAACACTTGCCCCGGCTCGATGACATCCTGCGAGGCTACTCCTAGCCGGGGGCGAGCATGAATCTGCAAGCCGATGCCATGCCCCACACTGTGGACGTACCCCTCTTCGGTGCCGGGGTGAGAGCGCGGCGTCTTGTGGCCCAGCTCCTCAAATACATTGCACGTTAAATCCTGATAGTATGCGGCCTGCTCGCCTACCTTGAGCGCTCCTATCACCGTCTCAAAGGCACGCATGACCTCATCATAGGCGCGTTGCACTTCCGGCGGCGCATAGCCGAGGCAGAAAGTGCGCGTCATGTCGTGGTAGTAGCCGCTCTCTATGTCGCGGGGGAATAGATCAAAGATGATGCTTTTGCCTAGCTCCAGCACATCGCCATCCTCACCGCGTGAGTGCGGTACGCCTGCGTCGCGTCCGATGGCGAAGATGGTCTCACCGTGATCCTCAAGACGATGGTGGAACAAGCGCGCACGCAGGTAGCGCTTCACATCGCCTACGGTCAGCGGCGCACCGTCGTGGCCGAACAAGTGCCCGTCTCGCACCGGACACCCTTTGAGAAAGTCAACCACCTCCGCCATGACCGTGTTGGTGCGTGCTGCCACGGATTTAATGGCCTCAATTTCCTCCGCGTCTTTGGTGGCGTAGGCTGCGTCAAAGATCGTGGTCTCGGTCTCGCCGGTAACGGTTACAACGGGCAGCATTTCCCCAAGGCGCGTCAGCATCACAAACGACTGGCCGGGGTCGCCTAGACCATAAAAGCCAACTGTTCCACCGATCCCATAATGCTCGAGGGCGGCGACCAGCATCCGTAACTGCGCCTCAAACAGGCTACCCGTCTCTTTGATGAGGAGCGGGAGGCCGAAATCGGCAAACGTCTTTACTGCAAGGCCGCTTTTCGCTGCTTCATCACGCTCCATAGAACTACAGAGCAACACCGCTGGATCACCGCGCTTCTTGATCACAAACCCCTGCGTGATCTTGGCATGACGGGTAAGGTAGTTCAGAGCGTGATTTTCTCTTGACTCGCCCATCACCACGATGGCGTCCAAACCGCGCTCCTGCATCAGCCTGTCGAGGTCAGATTTCACGTGCGTCCTCCTTGGGGTGAGGGGATTGTCTCAGCGTGCTAAGCGCCGCAAGCAGTTCCTCCTCGTCTCGCTCCAACACGGTGCGCGGGTCCACCAGCAGACGGTCATTCTCGCGGCGCACGATCACCGGCGGGCTGCAGGCCCGCAGATGCTTCGCCGCTGCTTCCGGCGAAGGGACGCGGATGGCCAGCAATTTCGTCGGTAGCGACTCACCCGGCAGGCTGCCCCCACCGACGACGCTCTGCCCGTCTACCACTTCGCAGGGCAGGCCTGCCCGCTGCAGTTGGGCGGCCCAACGCGCCGCCCGCTCACCCAACGCCTCAACCGACGTGCCGATCATGCGCCAGACGGGCACTTTCTCCAGTGCCTCGCCTTTCAGATAGTGCGTGAGCGTGGCAGCCAGTGCCGCCAGACACAGTTTGTCGGGTCGAACGGCGCGCGCCAGCGGGTGCTGCTTGAGGCGTGCTATGACCTCCACTTTCCCTACCAGAATCCCTGCCTGCGGACCGCCGAGCAGTTTGTCTCCGCTGAACATGACCACATCCGCTCCCGCCGCAAGGCTCGCCTGCACGGTCGGTTCCGGCGCAAGGCCAAAGGCCGTCGTGTCGAGCAGTGCGCCGCTGCCCAGATCATCCACAAGCAGCAGGCCATGCGCGTGCGCCAATGCTGCCAGTTCCTCAAGCGTCGGTTCGGTGGTGAAGCCGATGATGGCGAAGTTAGAGCGGTGCGCATGCAGGATCAGCGCTGTTTCATCGTCTACAGCCTGCTCATAATCGTGCAGATGGGTGCGGTTTGTCGTGCCGACTTCGATCAGGCGAGCACCGCTCTGGGCCATCACATCCGGCATGCGGAAGCCCCCGCCGATCTCCACAAGCTGCCCACGTGAGACAATCACGCCGCGCCCTTGAGGGCGATCGCGCACTGGCCCGGCCAGAGCAGTGAGGGTCAACAGGACCGCCGCCGCATTGTTGTTGACGACGAAGGCAGCCTCAGCACCCGTGAGCCGCAGCAACAGCGTTTCGGCGTGCAGACTACGCGATCCTCGCGCACCCTCTTCCAGATCGTACTCCAGCGTGCTGTAGCCACCGCCCACCTCATGAATGGCAGCCAGCGCGGCATCTGAGAGCGGTGCGCGCCCCAGGTTGGTGTGGACGATCACGCCGGTGGCGTTGATCACGCGGCGCAGGGTTGGCGCGAGCCACGCTACAAGGATGTCCCGTGCTGCACTGATCAGCCGATCATCATCCGGCACCACTTGCGCCCCAGCGAGGAGCGCCTCACGGGCAGCATCTAACGCCGTCCGCAGCGCCTCAACAGTGAGAGAGCGCCCATAAGAGCCGATCAGCCGCACCGCCTCGGGGTGAGCCAACAGGCGGTCAACACTCGGCAGGTTTCTCAGCAGAGTTCTGTCCATGGAGCCGCCGATTCATTCGGGGCGCCACTGTGTGCGCTCGCGCAAGCGCAGGAGGGCTTCCACAACTACCAGCGCAAAGGCGATCACAAGGGCGAGCGGCATGGAGAGCAGGCGCGGGATGCGCAACCAAACGCAGGTGGTGACAAACAGCCCCACCCAAGTTGCTTGCCGCACCAATACGGCAGGGCCGATGAACATACCCTCTCTGCGCGAGAAGCGCTGATGCAGCAGTCGCACAAGGGGCAATGCTGTGCCGGTAACAGCGATCTGAAGCAGGGCATAAAACGCCCAGCGGTTGGGAACGGTGGGCAACGTATGGGTGACCAACCATATCAGCCCCGACCAGCCGCCTACAGCCAAGATCACACCGGCGATGGCTACGCTGGTGTGCGTCGCCTCAACATATGCGCGGCGCAAAGTGCGCCCCTCGGCTTGCTGCGTGGCCGCCATGCCCCGATTATACAGGGTGGCTGGCAGCAGGGCTATGTGCCGGTTACAATCTAGACCGACATCATGCCCAGAACAAACGACTACAGTGACACAAAGATGGCATTGATCAGCGGCCATAACCTCGCCAAATCATACGGCGCGGAAGATATCTTTGCAGGGGTTTCAGTCAGCATCCCGCACGGCGCACGCATTGCACTGGTCGGCCCGAACGGTTCTGGCAAAACAACGCTGTTGCGCTTGCTCACAGGGCTGGATACGCCCACCGAGGGCACTGTGGCACGTGCCAAGGGACTGCGTGTTGGATTCCTGCCGCAGGAGGCGGAGCTGGCGCTGGAAGGCGAGGGCACACTGTGGGATGAGATGTTGAGCGCCTTTGCGGACCTGCTGGCTCAGGAGGAACATCTACGCACATTGGCTGAGCAGCTGGCCGTTCGTCCGCACGATTCTGCGCTGCTTGAACTTTACGGCAACGCCCAGCAACACTTTGAAGCCGCAGGGGGCTACGTATATGCAACGCGCATAGAGCAGGTGCTGGGCGGGCTGGGTTTTGACGAGGACGATTTTCAGCGGCCTGTAGCGCAGCTCTCCGGCGGGCAGAAGACGCGCGCCTTACTGGCCCGCCTACTGCTGGAAGAACCCGACCTGCTGATCCTCGATGAGCCGACCAACCATCTGGACCTCCAAGCCCTTGAATGGCTGGAGGGTTGGCTGAAAGGCTTTAGGGGTGCGCTGCTGCTCGTCTCACACGATCGCTACTTCATAGATAGCATTGTAGATCGCGTGTGGGAGCTGGCTTTTGGGCGGCTAGAGGAATACCGTGGCAACTACAGCGCCTACGTCCAACAACGTGAGGAGCGCCATGCTTTCTTGCTGAGAGAGTACCAACGTCAGCAGGAGTTCATCGCCAGAGAGCAAGAATACATCCGCCGTAACATCGCGGGGCAGAACACGCGGCAGGCGCAGGGCCGCCGCAAGCGCCTAGAGCGCTTCCTGCGCGACGAAGCACTGCTGCACCCACGCCAGCAGCAGACAATGCGCCTCACCTTGCAGGCGCATCGGCGCTCCGGCGACAAGGTGCTGACCACACGCAGCCTTGTGGTCGGCTATCACGATGATGGGGTTCCGCTCTTTGAGGTGCCCGACATCACGCTCTATCGTGGTGAGTGTGCCGCCCTTATCGGCCCTAACGGCGTGGGCAAGACGACCTTTCTCAAGACGATACTGGGCCAGATTGCGCCCCTGCGCGGTGAGGTCACCCTCGGTGCAAGCGTTGAGGTCGGCTACTTCGCTCAGGCGCATGAGGGGCTAGACCCCCAGCACACCATCATTGAGGAGATCCTCGCCGTCCAGAACATGCCCCTCGGCATGGCAAGGGATTATCTGGCCAAGTTCCTCTTTACTGGCGACGAGGTATATAAGCCCATCTCAGCCCTCAGCGGCGGTGAGCGCGGGCGCGTAGCGTTGGCTAAGCTGGCACTAGGTGGCGCGAACTTGTTACTGTTGGACGAGCCGACCAACCATCTGGACATCCCATCGCAGGAGATTCTGGAGACGGTGCTGGCCAAGTTCAACGGCACCATCTTGCTTGTCTCGCACGACCGCTATCTCATCAGCAGGCTGGCGACGCAGGTCTGGGCGTTGCATACCCCGCGCCGCCCCCGCACGGGCAAGACGGAGTTTATCGTCTACGAAGGGCCTTATGACGAATATCTGGCCTGGCGCGAGGGGCGAAATGCACTCCCTACCACACCCGCAGCGAAAAGCAGGAAGGTGGAAAAATCCGCCGATGCTCCACCCACGCGCTCTCACCATGAGATACAGAGACGGCTGGCGCAGGTTGAGGATGAGATCCAGCGTCTAGAAGTAGAGATGGGCGACTTGAGCGGTGCACTGGAGGCGGCCAGCGTTGCCGGCGACGTTGCTGAAGTAACCCGCTTGAGCAATGCCTACGTCCAGACACAGGCGCGTCTAGAAGCCCTCTTCGCCGAGTGGGAGAGCCTCCTTGCCGAAGCGTAATCCCCTTGTGTGTGATAAGGTTGCCTTATGAGTTACTACCATCCCCGCCCAGCCCGCCGACTGCTGATCTGGATTGTCCTGCTGGGAATCCTGCTAGGGGCAGCGATCATGTGGGGCGGCAACCTAATCGGCTTTGCCACCGGGCAGGACATCATAGAAGGCTTGCTCGCTGACCTCGCCCGACCAACGCCCGCCCAGGAAACTGCACAGGGTGAAACGCCTGCCGATGGAGCATCAGCACAGCTGACCGCTGCTCCGCAGGAGCGCAGTCCGGACGGCTTCCCGTTGGTCGCCCGTCGCCATGTGCTCAAGTACACCGTTCAGCCCGGCGATACCCTATTCGCCATTGCGGAACGGTTCGGCATCCACCCCAACACCATCTTCTGGGCCAACACCGAAACGTTGCAGGACGACGTCAACCTGCTGTATGCAGGCACCGATCTTTACATCCTGCCGGTAGATGGGGTTTATCACACCGCTAACGGCACCGAATCGATCGGCGCGATTGCCGCCCAATACGGCGTAGCTCCGGGTGATATCCTTTACTCGGAGTTCAATGCGCTCTCAACCTACGACAGTAGCTACGTGCCACCTGCCGGATTGCGCATCGTGGTGCCCGGCGGCCGCCGCGAGTTTATCTCGTGGCGCTCACCGATCCGCACCGGCAGCGAAACCGGCCAAGCCAACCCAGAGGGGCCACTACACCCCGGCTCGTGCCGCCAGATTTACAGCGGCGCAGGTGGACAAGGCAACTATATCAACCCTTTAGGCGAGGTGCTCTACCGCGTGACGCAGGACTTTGCCCCCTGGCATCCGGGGGTGGATTTGGCTGCCGATCCCAACACACCGATCTATGCCGCCGAGACGGGTATCGTGGTGTTTGCGGGCTGGCACAGCGGCGGCTATGGGGAATTGGTGATCCTCGACCATGGCGACGGCTGGACAACCTACTACGGCCATCTGGCAGCGCGTTACGTAGACTGTGGCGATCAAGTGAGCAGAGGCCAGCACATCGGCGATATGGGAATGTCAGGGAACGCCAGCGGCATTCACCTGCACTTTGAGATTCGGCAGAATGACATCCCGCAGAATCCGGCCCGTTACATCCGCCTGAGCGATGCACGCTCTGCACAGGGAGGATGACGTGCATCCCCTACCAGCCGTCTATTTCACGCTCAGCAGCTCATAGACTCTGGTGAGTTGTGTGCGGCCCTTGGCGCGGATCGGCTCCAGCTCGCGCACTTCCACATAATCGCGTACAAGCCGATAGGTATCCTCGCTGAGCAGAATCTGCCTCGGTTGAGCAATTTCCTGAAGCCGCTTGGCCAAGTTGACACTGTCGCCTACAGCGGTGTAGTCCAAGCGATCGGGGCTGCCAATATTGCCCACGACGGCCTCGCCTGTATGCACCCCCACACCGAACACGAGGCGATCCTCCGGCGGAACCGTCTCATGGTAGGCCAGCATATCGGCAACCATGGCGGCGGCGCTACGCACGGCGCGCAGGGCGTGATCGTCTTGGGGACGCAGCGGGGTGTTGTAAAGCGCCATTACTGCATCCCCCATGAACTTGTCGATGACACCTTGCTGGCGGTGAATAGCCTCCGAGGCGATCGTCATGTAGGTGTTGAGAATCTCCACCAACCGCTCCGGCGCCATATTCTCGCTGAAGGTGGAGAAGCTGCGGATGTCCGCAAACAAGATGGAGATGGCGCACCGCGTGCCGCCTAACTGCAGCTCATTGGGATCGCGGATGCCATCCACCACCTCGGGCGGCAGATAGCGGCGCACGCCAGCGATCTGGGCTTCACGGCGCTTGACCTCCGTCAGATCGTCCAAGACGATTGCCACGCCTTGGGTGCGTTCGTGCGCATCTTTGAGCGGACTGAAGTTCATACGTAGGCTGACATGCCCCCGATCTTGCACCTCCGTCTCGAACTCCACTCCTGTCACGGGTTGCTCACTCTGGCGTACATGCTCAATGGCGTGGCTGAAGCGCGCATCGAGGGATGGGAATGCATCATACAAATCAACCCCCGTCAGGTTGCGCCCTTCACTGCCAAGTATCTGTTGGGCGCGGCGGTTGATAAGCGTGATGCGGCAGGCGTCATCGGTGGTGATCACCCCTGAGGCGATGGAAGCGAAGATGTTGTCTTGCAAGTGCTTCATCTCGCTGATCGCCTCCAACGTGGCGTTGAGACGGGCAAAGAGGCGGGCATTCTCAATCGCTACCGCAGCTTGATTGGCAAAGGCCATCAGCAAGTCGCGGGTGTCTTCGGTAAACATGCCAGCGTGGATTTTGTTGTCGGTATAAATGACGCCCGTGACCTCTTCTTTGACCCTCAGCGGCACGCAGAGGATGGAGCGCAGGCTGTAGCTGACAACGCTCTCCGAATTGCGAAAGCGCAAATCTTCCTGTGCGTTGGTGGTCAGTACCGGCTCGCCGCTCTCCGCCACGCGGCGCACGATGCTGCGGCTGACCTCGAACTCGCTGTCGTCAATGCTCTGGCGATCCACATTGCGGGCAATGCGAAACTCCAGCTCGCCGGTCTCCTCATTACGCAGCATCATGTAGCCGCGTTCAGCACCGGTGAGCTGGATGATGGTGTCCATTGTCTCATTGAGCACCTGCGTCAGATCGAGGGATGAGTTGATCAGCGCTGCGACATCCGCCAGGGCACGAAATTGCCCAATCTGATCTTCCAGCAGAGCAGCACGATTGCGCACTGCCTCCAACCGCCTGCCAATCTCGTTGAGCGCCGTCGTAGCGCCAGGGGGCAGGTGCAGGCCCTGCGCCTGAAGTGCCTCGCGCTGCTGCTTGAGCACCTCCCGCAGCTCAGCCACAAGGTGACAGATATAGTCCAGTTCGGCTTTCAGGCCAACCCCTTGCGATCCGACCGACTCCGCCATCAACTTGCTCCCCAGAAGCCGGATTTTACTCAAGCCCCATCCTGCCGTAGGGGGTAGCACGGCTTCCAATCACACCAAGTGCCATTATACGGTGGCGGAGGAACTCGGCAAAGGGCATTGAACGCCCTCTTCGCCCCGCTCAGCGCCCTGGGATAAGGGTAATAGGCCGTGCGCCGGTGATCTCAATGGCCGACATGCTCATCTCAAAACCGCTGGTGGACTCCGCCGCAAAGACCTCTAGATCGCCGCGTGCCAGAATAGGCACTGGCTCATTGCCATCGAGCAGATGCACCTCGCCCGTGCCATACTCGTGTTCTAGGGCATTGATTTCAATGCGG
>DAOTYL010000055.1:0-1656 GCA_034434955.1 Anaerolineae bacterium
GGGGAAACGCTGCGCCACTGTGTGCGGGAGTACATCGCCCACGTGGAAGACATCAGCGCATTTGCGCGCCAGCAAGCCCCTTTCCGTCGCCGGCCGGAGCTGCTCCTGATGCCTGCCCAGCGCATCTATCCCGTGCGCGATGCAGTGCTAGCACGGCGGCTGGGCCTGCATAAGTACGCCTCCGATTAGCCGACGCCCCCTGACGCTCGGCGGATCGCAGGTGAGGCCGTAGATGGCTCTCACCCCACCCCTCCCCGACTTCCTCGCCGCAGGTGCAGACGCATTTGACAGCGCAGCGAATCGGACTAGGCTTTTGGTAGTCTTTGCTACTCTTTGCCCGCAGGAGACGGGCTACAGAAGCAACAACGGCATGTGAAGGAGGACAAGATGAGATTTCAGCGTTTGAGTCCTGCGGGCACGATAGCCCTAGCGGTGCTTATTGCGGCTACGTTGGCCTGCGGCCCAACGGGCATCGTCAGCACGCCAACCCCACCTCCTACCCTTACCCCGACCCCGCTCCCCACGGCCACGCCCACCTTACCGCCTCCCGTCACAGGAGGGGGTAAGCCCACCAGCGCCCCACCGCCAGTGCAGAGCGCTGCCCTCTCGCCGGAGAACGTCGCCGGCCTGATGGAGCTCAGCAGCGGACAGGTAGATGAAGTCGTGCTGTTGGCCGCCGATGCTTCACCTGCCTCTTACGAGGTGGCCACCTTCGGCGGCGATGCCATTGTCCGCATTTGGGATTTGAACACAGGCGACTTAATCTATGAGATGCCCGGCCACACCTCGGCGGGCTTTGCGCTCAAGTATTCGCCGGATGGCAGGCTGCTGGCTTCCGGCGGCGGCGATTTCCGCGTGCGCATCTGGGACACCTCCAGCGGCCAGCTGCTCAACACCATCATCGTCAACTCCAACCCCTACCGCATTATCTGGTCGGTCACTGGAGACGGTATCGGCGTTGTGGGTGAGGGCAGCAGCCGCGTGGAGCTCTTTGAGCCACTCAGTGGGGTGAAGATCGGCGACCTGCGTCCCCCGGATAACCGCGTGCTGTGGTCGGCGGCGGTCTCGCCCGATAACCTGACGATCGCCGTCGCTGACAACATCGGGCGCGTTACTCTCTTCGATTCGCAGACGCTGACCTTCATCGGTCAGGACACCTCAACTGCCAGTGGGGCAGGTTGGGATTTGGAATTCTCACCTGATGGCAGCCTGCTGGCCAGCTGCAACGATGGCGGCGGCGTCTACATCTGGAAGGCGGGGACCTTCAGCCCGGTGCTGGGCGGGGTGGTGCACGACGGTGACTGCGTGGACGGCGTCTTCTCTTCCGACAGCCGCCTGTATTTCTCCGCCGGCGATGACGGTGTGATCTACGCCTGGGATGTGGTGAGCGGCGAAGCGCTGGCGGAAGTCCACCTGGGAATGCGCATCTGGACGATCAGCCTGACGAACGACGGCCAATATCTGGTGGCAGCGATGGACGACGGCACGCTGCGGATATTGGGCCTGCCCTAACATCCTGCCACAGAGCCTATGCAGCAAACAGCGCCTTTGTGAGAGGCGCTGTTTTGCTGTCCGAAGGGAGCATGAGGGGATGAGAGCAGCACAGAAAGCATGCAGGGAAAGTCGGAGAGGGGAGAGCGGTGTGCGCATCAGCCG
>DAOTYL010000056.1:0-1783 GCA_034434955.1 Anaerolineae bacterium
AATAACGCGTTGCTCGATGTTCCCATATGGCGGTATCAGATCGGCGGGCGGTTCATCACGAAAGAAGAGGCGGAAACGATGCTCTTGCCCTATCGCCGTCAGCCCACGGATGATGTGCAGGCTGTAGCCCTCTGTGCCTGTGCGTTGGGCAACCGTAGCGCGGCTAGCGTCAATGCCAATCAGCATGGTGAGCGCTTATTCCCCTCTAGTCGTCACGAGTCTGTTGCCCGACACGCCTACGCGATCTCATCAACACGGCCAATACTATCAAAACCAGCAACAGCGGCGAGAGCCACAACACTTGACTGGATATAGCTCCCCGCACCATGCCCAGCGTGATGGGCAACGCCACAAGGCCTATCCCCCCTAAGAAGTAAACGGGGACCAGCAACGCCTGCTCGCGCATGTCACTGGCGAGGTACACCAGCACGAAGGCAAAGCCCACAATAAGAAGAAGGATGGGCCAGTAGTCTGTCATATCTTGCCACGTCAGGTTTCCGATGCGGAAGGCGAACAGGCACAGGAACAGGCCTGTGAGCAACAGGACGCTGCCGAACAACAATAAGCCCATGTCCTGCCGATCGCGTAAGCTGCGCTGAACCAGCAGGGCCAGCCCACCGATACTCAACCCCACCGGCCAAAATCGGTTGAGAGACATAAGCGGCACGCCAGACGCAATGGCAATCCACCACGCACCTGCCAGTGTGAGGCCTATACTGATGACAACCACGCCGGGTTGCCGTTGTCTCATTTTTTTCCTCCCTGCGTGCCTGCTTGCCCGTCAATTGTAAAGCCCATTGCCGGGAACGCAAAGTGCAGGGCGGAACTGTATCCAATCAGGTCGATTCACATTGACGCTAACAACCTAACCCAGATATACTTTATCTAAGTATGGCTCAGCACACCTGCAACCTGAGCGTCCGCCACACATCTAAGACAATCAGGTAAGCAGAACTGGGCCTCTTCTTCCAGCCCCGCGACCGGACAGGGGGCATTTTTGTACACTCACTTATTGATTTGCTCGATAGGGAAGGTGAAATATGTCCGTTCAATCCGCTCCCACAGCCAAAGGTTTGGAGGGGGTTGTCGTCGCTCAGACACAAAAAAGCACCGTTGACGGCACCATCGGAAAGCTACAGTACCACGGTTACAACATCGTTGACCTCGCCGCACATGCCACTTACGAAGAGGTCGTCTATCTGCTTTGGTACGACAAGCTCCCCACTTTGAGCGAATTGGAAACTTTTAAGAAGGAGCTAGCTGCAGAGCGCAGCCTGCCGCTGGAGCTGGTAGAGATGATGAGGGCATTCCCCAAGGCTGCCCATCCGATGGCCGTCCTGCGCACGGCAGTCTCAGCGTTGGGTGTCCTGGATCCCCATTCGGAGGATACCAGTCCTGCTGCAAACCTGCGCGTGGCACGCCGCCTGACGGCAATCCTGCCAACGATTGTGGCAGCTTGGGAGCGCATTCGGAACGACAAGGAGCCTATCGCTCCCCGCTCGGACCTCGGCCACGCAGCCAACTTCCTCTACATGATGCGCGGCGCGGAACCAACACCGACCGAAGTGGATGCAGTAGATACTTACTTGGTTTTGCTAGCCGACCATGGCATGAACGCTTCTACCTTCTCCGCACGTGTGACCACTAGCACGCTGGCCGACGTATATTCGGCGGTGACAACTGCTATCGGCACCCTCAAAGGCCCAGCGCACGGGGGCGCCAATCAGAAGGCGATGGAGCAGTTCCTCGCCATCGGCAGCCCGGAGAATGTAGAAGCCTGGTT
>DAOTYL010000057.1:0-1784 GCA_034434955.1 Anaerolineae bacterium
AATAACGCGTTGCTCGATGTTCCCATATGGCGGTATCAGATCGGCGGGCGGTTCATCACGAAAGAAGAGGCGGAAACGATGCTCTTGCCCTATCGCCGTCAGCCCACGGATGATGTGCAAGCTGTAGCCTTCTGTGCCTGTGCGCTGGGCAACCGTAGCGCGGCTAGCGTCAATGCCAATCAGCATAGTGAGCGCCTGTCCTTCCCTAGTCGTCACGGGCTTGCTGCTCGCCACGACTACGTGATCTCATCAACGCAGCCAATACTATCAAAACCAGCAACAGCGGCGAGAGCCATAACACTTGACTGGACATAGCTCCCCGCACCATGCCCAGCGTGATGAGTAACGCCACAAGGCCTATCCCCCCCAGGAAGTAAGCGGGGATCAGCAACGCCTGCTCACGCATGTCACCGGCGAGATACACCAGCACGAAGGCAAAGCCCGCAATGAGAAGAAGGATGGGCCAGTAGTCTGTCATATTTTGCCACGTTAGGTTCCCAATACGGAAGGCAAACAGGCACAGGAACAGACCCGTGAACAGCAAGATGCTGCCGAGCAACAGTAAGCCCCTGTCCTGCCGATCGCGTAAGCCGCGCTGAACCAGCAGGGCCAGCCCACCGATACTCAACCCCACCGGCCAAAATTGGTTGAGAGACATAAGCGGCACGCCAGACGCAATGGCAATCCACCACGCGCCTGCCAGTGTGAGGCCTATACTGATGACAACCACACCGGGTTGATGTTGTCTCACTTTTCCTCCCCGCGTGCCTGCTCGCCCGTCAATTGTAAAGCCCATTGCAGGGAACGCAAGGTGTGGGGCAGCACCGTATCTAATCGGGTCAATTCACGTTGACGCTAATAACCTAACCCAGATATACTTTATCTAAAGTATGGCTCAGCACACCTGCAACCTGAGCGTCCGCCGCGCATCTAAGACGAGCAGGAAAGCAGGACCGGGCTTCTCCTCAGCCCCGCGATCGGACATGGAGCCTTTTTGCACACTCACTTCTTGACTCGCGTGATAGGGAAGGTGAAAATCATATGTCCATTCAATCCGCTCCCACAGCCAAAGGCTTGGAAGGGGTTGTTGTCGCCCAGACACAGAAGAGCACCGTTGACGGCACCATTGGAAAGCTCCAGTATCACGGTTACAACATCGTCGACCTCGCCGCCCATGCTACTTACGAAGAAGTCGTCTATCTACTCTGGTACGACAAGCTCCCCACTCTGAGTGAATTGGAAACTTTTAAGAAGGAACTAGCCGCAGAGCGCAGCCTGCCGCCGGAGCTAGTAGAGATGATGAGGGCATTCCCCAAGGCCGCTCATCCGATGGCCGTCCTGCGCACGGCAGTCTCGGCGTTGGGTGTTCTGGATTCGCTGTCGGAGGATACCAGTCCCGCCGCAAACCTGCGTGTGGCGCGCCGCCTGACGGCAGCCCTGCCGACGATTGTGGCGGCTTGGGAGCGCATTCGTAACGATAAGGAGCTTGTTGCTCCCCGCTCAGACCTCGGCCATGCAGCCAACTTCCTCTACATGATGCGCGGCACTGAGCCAACACCGACCGAAGTAGATGCAGTGGATACTTACTTGGTTTTGCTGGCCGATCATGGCATGAATGCTTCTACCTTCTCCGCGCGTGTGACCACCAGCACGCTATCCGACGTGTATTCGGCGGTGACAACTGCTATCGGCACCCTCAAAGGCCCAGCGCACGGGGGCGCCAATCAGAAGGCGATGGAGCAGTTCCTCGCCATCGGCAGCCCGGAGAATGTAGAAGCCTGGTT
>DAOTYL010000058.1:0-15294 GCA_034434955.1 Anaerolineae bacterium
AGGTTAAAGAGCGTGCTTTTGCCGCTACCGGAGGGACCGATAACCGTCACGAACTCGCCGGGCATGACCTGCAGGGAGATGTCCTCCAGCGCTTTAACCGTCTGGCCGTTCCCGTGAAAAGTCTTGCTGACGTGGCGCAGTTCCACTTTGGGCGTGCTCACACGATACTCCTCTCAGGGTAGGAACTCGTTGGTGAAGGCCGCTGCGGCATCAATCGGCTCGGCAATGATGCCGTTGGCTGCCATCCAGTTGGAGTAAGCCTCCCACACACTGAGCTGCTGCTCGCCCCAACGCGGTGCATCCGCTTGATAACGGGGTGAGAGCCAAGCCTGACTTGCACGCACCAGTTGTTCATCCAGTTCAGGCACGGCCTGTAGCAGCAACGTCGCCGCCTCGTCCGGATTCTCGATGGCAAACTGATAGCCTCGCGAGATGGCATGCACGAAGGCACGCACTACTTCGGGGCGCTCATCTATCATGCGTTGGCTGGTGATGAAAAGCGGCGTGTAATAGTCGGGGATGCAATCGGTCCAATCGCTCATCATGACGATGTTCAGGTCAACGCCCTGCTGCTCGGCCTGAATACCCTGCCAGGCGTAGAAAATCCACGCCAGATCGGTGCGCGCCTCTGAGAGAAGCGCCAGAGGGTCGGTGAAGCCCGTGTCGATGATTTGCAATTGGCTGAAATCGCCTCCGTCACACTCCATAAGAGCCTTCAGCGTCGGCTCTTCAAAGGGGCTGCCGAATGCGCCGTAGCGCAGCCCTTCCCAGTCAGCGGGGGAGTCGGCACCCAGTTCCGCGCGCGAGGCAAAGCCGGAGGTGTTGTGTTGGATAATGGCGGCGATGGAAACAAGCTGCGTATCGCCTCCGGCGCGAGCCAGTGTGAGTTGCTCCTGAAAGCTGATGCCGAACTCCACCGCGCCACTGGAGACAGCTTGCTCGGCGTAAACTTCGCCGGGCTGCTCAATGCGCACGTTCAGCCCCTCTTCGGCGAAGTAGCCCTTTTGTTGGGCGACGAAGATACCTGTGTGGTTGGTGTTGGGTACCCAGTCCAGCATCAGCGTCACATCGGTGAGGGCAGGTGTAGCGGGCGATGGCGTAGCGGTAGGTGCACACGCCGCCAGAAGGCCCGCCCATACCACAAGGACTATCCCATATAAGGCTTTGCGTTTCATAAGATATTCCTCCTCTCTGTGTTCCTCTGTCATGTAGACAGCTTGCGAGCATCAATCACCACGAATGCGCCCTGACCGTAGCCCTCATGTACTGCGAAGGCATTGGGTAGAAAGGCCACCTCCACATGCCCTGTTTCGAGCGCACCTTGCAGGCGGCCCAAGATAGTCTGACAAGCGCCGACGACGGAGAACCCTGCCTGTTGCAGATGCTCTACCATCTCCTGCACCGAATGAAACGTTGCGTGCCGGTAAAACTTGTCTGCACCCTTGTTGGCCTCATAGGCTCGGCCTAAATCGCTCTCGCGGTCTATCATGCCCACGACCAAGTGGCCGCCCACCGTGAGCACACGCCGCGCTTCGGACAGCACACGGGCCAGATCGCGCACGAAGGGGTCAACGGTAACCATCAGCACGTAGTCGAAGGATGCATGGGCAAAAGGCAGCGCTTCGCCATAAGCCTGATAGGTCCTGATCCCCCGTGCGCGGGCCGCTGCGACCATGTTGGGTGCGGGGTCCACACCGACGGCCACCCCCAGCGGGGCGGCGAAGCGCCCCGTCCCCACGCCGATCTCCAATCCACGCCCTTGGCGGGGCAGATAGCGCCGCACCGCCTCCAGTTCGGCCTCATAGACCTGCGGGTTCTCATCAAACCAGCGGTCGTACTCTGCCACGTTCTCGTTGAAGACCGCCACCACATTGGCCATGCCGTTCTCCCTCAGTAGATACCGTTCTCTTCCCACTGCTGGATGCGCTGAGGGGAGTAATACCAAGGGAGCACTAAGCGTTCGATCAGGTAGACCAGTGCAAACAGGCCCATGCTCAACAAGGTGGTGATGACAATGCCCACGAACACCTGATCGGTGGCCAGTGCGTTTTTGGAACGCAACATATACAGCCCTAGCCCCGTTGAACCGCCTACCCACTCGCCGATAGTTGCGCCGACTACGCTGTAGGTCACGGCTACACGCAGGCCAGAGAAGAACGAGGGAAGCGCAGCCGGCAAGCGCACCATGCGCCAAATCTGCCCGCGCGTGGCGTTCATAGCCCGCAGCAGGGCGATGAGATCCGGATCGGCAGCCCGCAGACCGTCGGCCATGCTGACCGCCATAGGGAAGAAGCACACCAGCACCACCACGATGACCTTCGGCGTGAGGCCGAAACCAAACCAGATGATCAGCAGGGGGGCGATGGCCAGAATCTGCACCGTTTGGGAGGCTACCAACAGGGGATAGAGCGCCCGCCGCAAGAAGGACGAAAGGTCCATCGCGGCTGCCAGCGTCACAGCAAGCGCCAGCGCAATGACAAGGCCGATCAGCGTCTCCAGCATGGTCATGCCGATGGCCGCCCCCAGCAGATCACGGGTGCGCCAAGCCGCCTGAAGCACACGGGCAGGCGAGGGCAGGATAAAAGCCGATAGCCCGCTTGTGCTCGCAATGATCCCCCAGGCAACGATCATCAGCACCACTACTGTCAGGGGTGGTGCGACCTCCCGCACCCAGCGGGGTAGCACTAGCCTTGTTGGATGTAAGGGTAGAGGGCGTGAAAGCGGCGTGTTACTCATGGCGCGGCTCGCGGTACTTGGCGACCTTCTCCTCAATTGTGGTGCCGCACGTCCGATCGGCGATCTTGATGATGGTCATCACCTTTTCGGCGCCGGCCTCAAAACAGGCCAGATGAGCCTCTTTAGCAACCTCCAGCAGGCGGTCCAGCGGGCCTTCCATCACGGTTTCCATCGGACCCACCTCATACTTCACGCCACTGCGGGCGATGACCTCAATAGCCTTATCCACCACCGGAAAGACATCTTCAACAAGCGGCAACACTTGCACGGCGACGTTCACAGTGCGATTCTTGTCCAGCATGAGTTCCTCCTTCTTCGTTCACTCTACAGGGCGCAAAAGAGGTCAAGCCCTGCCCGGCGTGTGGACGGCCAACAGCAGCCCCTTGCGCAGGCGGACGTGGGCAGTGACCTCCGTCAGCACGTTGCTGATGCCCCGTGCCGGGCCAAAGGCCAACGGCTCATCGTGCAGCGCATACTTGAGGCCCTGCGTCGTAACGCCCTGCGCATCGCCGCCCAGCGGTACCAGCGAGAGCGTATCTCCCACTGCGCCGTAGACCTCCCCACCCGGGGGGCGGATCAGCCAAGCGGTTTGTGTGCCGTTCCATAATTCCACGCGAACTGTCCCCAATGCCGGATGGGTGAGCAGCAGCATATTGGAGAGCGTCATATCTAACCGCCCGCCCAGCGCTCCCAGCACGGCGATGGGATCGGCGCCCTGCCGCACGGCATACAGCAGCGCCAGCTCCAGATCGGTCTCATCCTTCTCGGCGGGCGTGATCTCCAGATGGGTGCCGCTCGCTTCCAAAGCAGACCGCGTGACCCTATCCAGCGAATCGAGGTCGCCGATCACCACATCAACCTTGAGGGCAAGCGCCGCAGCGTGGCGATAACCGCCATCGGCGGCGATCACCAGAGGAGGCTGCCAGGAAGTCACACGGGTGCGCACCTGCGCCAGATCGTCCAGTAGGCCGTTGGCCAGTATGAGGGCTTTCATCGGTGTCACTGTGCGCCTTTCAACAAAAAGCCACTCCCCACGCGGGGGAGTGGCCGATCTGCCACCTGTCTTTTGTCCTGACGCACTCCCTCCGCCGGCATTACCCGGATCAGGTTCAAAGGGTCGGTGCGGGTCGCGCACCCTCTCAGCCTGGCTTAACCCCCAAGCTCCCCTTGTGCCTGTGCAGTTGTAAAGCGCCTTGAGTATAGCACACTCCTTGCACGCATGCCACTGCCGTTTGCTGCCGGACAGCCAGTCCCTCTTCTTCGTTCAATCGATATGCTGGCGGTTCAACCATACAGGCGCAGATAGGAAATGGGTCTTGGCAGGGGAAAAATCGGTGTTTCTATATCGGATTTGTGGTACACTTTAAGGCGTATGCACGACTTCTAGAGGTTTCCGGGGTGTACTGGTGGAAAACAAGCCTGAGAACTCCATAAACTGGCCGCGGGCCTTGTTGATCATCGGGGTGATCGTCGCCCTCATCGTCGGCCTGCAATTCATCGGCAATGCGATCTTCGGCGGCGGCGAACATACCCCCCTGCCGAAATTAGCGCAGATGGTCGAGGAAGGGAAGGTCGCCAGCATCACGGTGCGCGGCGACGACCTGACCATCAAACTGAAGGATGGCAGCGCCTTGCGTGCGCGCAAAGAGCCGAACACCAGCCTGTATGAGACGCTCAACCTGCTGGGCGTGGACAGCGCCGCGCTGAACGGCGTGGATGTACAGGTGCAGGGCACAGGGGCCTACGCGCTGCTGGGCAACTCCCTCCTCACCCTACTGCCACTGCTGCTGATCGGTTGGTTTGCTCTCTCCTTCATGCGTTCCGTTCGCGGCGGGCAGGATCAGGCCCTCAACTTCGGACGCAGCCGCGCCCGCATGATCACCGTTGACAAGCCCCTTGTCACCTTTGACGATGTGGCGGGTATGGAGGAATCCAAGCGGGAGGTTCAGGAGATTGTGGAGTTCCTGATGGACCCGCAGAAGTTCCTGCGTATGGGCGCGCGGGTGCCCAAAGGCGTGCTCATGATCGGCCCACCAGGCACGGGCAAAACATTGCTGGCGCGCGCCATCGCCGGTGAGGCGGGCGTGCCCTTCCTCAGCATCTCCGGCTCGGAGTTCGTGGAGATGTTCGTCGGCGTAGGGGCCAGTCGCGTGCGCGATCTCTTCGAGAAGGCCAAGCAGGTTGCTCCCTGCATCGTCTTTGTGGATGAAATTGATGCGGTGGGCCGTATGCGCGGCACAGGGCTGGGCGGCGGCCACGATGAGCGCGAGCAGACGCTCAACCAGATTTTGGTGGAAATGGACGGCTTTGACAACGATACCAACGTCATCGTCATTGCTGCCACCAACCGTGCAGACGTGCTGGACCCTGCCCTCCTGCGCCCCGGCCGCTTTGACCGTAAGGTGTACATTTCACGGCCCGATGTGAAAGGGCGCGAGGAGATTTTGCAGGTGCATACGCGCGGCAAGCCACTCCTGCCGGATGTTGACTTGCACACCATTGCACGGCTGACGCCCGGTTTCGCTGGCGCTGACATCGAGAATCTGGTCAACGAGGCGGCCATCCTTGCCGCCCAACGCGGCCTGCCCGGCATCGGGATGCGCGAAATGCAGGACGCCATGGAGAAGATCGTTGCCGGGCCGGAGCGCCGCTCGCGGGTGGTCAGCCCGGAGGAAAAGCAGATCGTGGCCTATCACGAAGCAGGGCACGCTGTGGTGATGCACCACCTGCCCTACAGCGATCCCGTCCACAAGATCACCATCATCCCACGCGGGCAAGCGGGCGGCTATACCATGTCCCTGCCGGAGAGCATGGATAGCGGGCTGATCAGCCGCGAGCAGCTGGAAGACATGATCACAGGCCTGCTGGGTGGGCGTGCCGCCGAGGAGATTACTTTCCAGCGTATCACCACGGGGGCCAGCAACGATCTGGAGCGGGCAACAGCGATTGCACGTGCCATGGTGACGCGCTATGGGATGAGCGAAAAGCTCGGCCTGCGCGTTTACGGCGAGGATACCCATGATCTGGTCTTCTTAGGGCGCACCATCGCCGAGCAGCGCGACTACAGCGAGCAGACCGCTCGCGAGATTGACGAAGAGGTGCGGCGCATCGTCAGCGAGGCTTACGAGCGGGCAAGGAGCATCCTCTTCCAGTACCGCGATAAGCTCGTGCGGTTGGCCGAAACGTTGCTGGAGATCGAGACGGTGGATCGCGAGCAGTTCCTAGCGCTGATGAGCGACTACTTGCCCGCTACGGCGTGATAGGGCTATGCAACACAGAAGATGGGGCCGCGAGCGACTTCGCGGCCCCTTTTTGTTCCATTTGGAACCTATTTGTTATGCCCTGTGCATTGACAGCGCCTAGACGGCGAATTAGAGTGTTAGGGAAAACGAGCCTCCGCCGTGCAGTACTGGGATACTCACCTCCACCACCTTGAGATGAGAAGGGCATCACATGGGAACTAAACCGCTCAGAGCACGCCCGCCCGTCAGCCTATTGACCTGCTTTGAGGAGGCCTTCCACGAACGGCCCAGTTTTATTGTACGTGCGCCGGGCCGCGTGGACCTTATCGGCGCGCACACCGACTACAACGATGGATGGGTGCTTCCTGCAGCCGTCAACCGCTATGTTTGGCTGGCCGTCAGGGAACTGCCCTCGGCGATGGTGGTGCTGCGTGCGTTGGATTTCGGCGGGGAGGAAGCCGCCTTCCGCCTGACCGATCTAGAGGCTGCCCAAGCGTTGGACGGCCAGCCATTGCCTCAATGGGCACGCTACGCTGCCGGTGTGGCTTGGAGCCTGCAGGAAGCCGGGTTAGCCACCCCGGGCACTCAAATTACCATCGCCAGCGATATCCCCATTGGGGTAGGGCTGGCCTCCTCAGCGGCAGTGGAGGCGGCTTACGCCATTGCCTGGGCACACATCACCGGCTGGGAGGTGGATCGTATGGAGCTGGCGCTGTTGTGCCAGCGTGCCGAGAACGAATATATTGGCGTGCGGTCAGGTCTGATGGATCAGTTTGCCAGCCTCTTCGGCAAGGCTGACCATGCCCTGCTCTTTGATTGCCGCACTCGTGAATGGTCGCCTGTGCCGCTCTCCGATCAGGTTTCGCTGGTGGTGGCCGATACGGGCACGCGCCGCACGCTGGCCGACAGCCCCTACAATCAGCGCCGCGCTGAATGTGAGCAAGCCGTGCGAGCACTGCAACGCTATCTACCCCATGTGCGTGCCCTGCGTGACCTCTCGCCCGAGGAGTTTGAGGAGTACGCCGAGGTCATTCCCGAACCGGCCCGCCAGCGGGCGCGGCACGTCGTCACCGAGAACGAGCGCGTGCGCGCTGCGGCGCGGGCGCTGCGCGTTGGCGAGGTAACGGTGCTCGGCGAGCTGATGGACGAGTCCTACATCAGTGCCCGCGACCTCTTTGAAGCCGGCGGGCCAGAACTCGAAGCCATGTGGCAAGCCTCGCTAGGGCATCCAGCGCGGCTGGGTGGGCGTTTTGTCGGCGCCGGCTGGGCGGGTTGCATGGTCTTTCTCGTCGCTTCTGCCGAGGCGGAGGATTTCGGCCTCTATCTGACCAAGCGCTACCGGCAGGCGACCGGCCACGCGCCCACACTGTACTACCTTCAGGCTGCCGACGGTGTGCAGGTGCTCGCCTCGAGAGAGGTGGGGTAAGGACACCCTTCGCCCGTGTCACTGGCGGCCCCCCGACCGAGTAGGGTAAACTGATCGCCGCTGATGCCTGCCTGTTCAGGATGCCCAACATGCCCACGATGCATCTTGGCGATCAACAGCTGTTTTACTTTGAGCACCGCACAGCGGCGTCGTCTGCGCCTCCCCTGCTGCTGATTCACGGTGCAGGAGGGCAGCATACGCACTGGCCGCCGCAGGTGCGCCGTCTAGAAGGGGCGCACATTATCGCACCTGACCTGCCCGGCCACGGGCGTTCGGGGAGTGCGGGACGCGATACGATATCCGCCTACGCTGCCGATATGCTGCTGCTCATGGATGCGCTCGGTGTGGGGCGCTTTGTCGTCGGCGGACACTCTATGGGCGGGGCCATCGCCCAGCAACTGGCCCTGGATGCGCCCCAGCGCGTCGCCGGGTTGGTGCTGGTGGCGACCGGCGCAAGGTTACGCGTCACCCCCCAAATCCTAGACCGCGTGCTGACGGACTGCGAGGCCGTCATAGACTTTGTGCTGGCTCACAGCTTCGCCCCTTCGGCAGATGACGGTCTGCGGCAGGTGGGGCGTCGTATCCTCAAGGCTATCCCTCCTCAGGTGGTCTATGGCGATTATCTGGCTTGCGATCGTTTCGATGTGATGGATCGCCTGCCGCAGATCGCCGCTCCTGCCCTCATTATCGGCGGCACTGCTGATGAGATGACGCCACCCAAGTACCTGCGCTATCTGGCCGAACACCTACCGGACGCCGAGTTGCACCTCATCGACGGTGCGGGGCACATGATCATGGCGGAGCGCCCGGCGGAGGTGGCGCATATCTTGCGTGGCTGGCTAGAGAGACGTTTCATCCATGCCTGATCGTTCCTACACCATCCCCGATCCTGCCGGCGGTGAGGTCGCCGTGATCGTGCGGTGCGACCGACGGCTGAAGAAGTCGGCACGCTGGGTGCGCCAGCCTGATGGTTCCATCTTGCTGCGCGTGCCCCCGCGCACCTCACACGCCGAGATTGCCCGCATGCTGGAGCATATTGCAACACGGGTAGGTCGGCTCCGACACCGCGCCGCGGTCCGCAGCGATGCCGAGCTTCAGGCCCGTGCGGAGCGCATCAACCGCGAATGCTTCGGTGGAGCCATTCGCTGGACGGCCATTCGCTGGGTGAGCAACATGCAGCATCGTCTGGGGAGCTGCACCAACGGCGGCCCTACCGACGGCCATATCCGCATCAGCGAGCGCATCAAGGATTGGCCGCAGTGGGTGGTGGATTACGTGATCGCGCATGAATTGGCGCACCGTGTGCACCCCGATCACAGCCCGGCGTTTTGGGCGTACCTAAGCGCGGCCTATCCCCTCACCGAGCGGGCACGGGGGTTTATCAGCGGCGTGGGCTTTGCACAAGGTCAACCGCTGGATGAGGATGAGTAGCGTCTGCTAGGCCTTGCTTGCTCGTGCGATCAATTCCCTCAGTATAGGCTTAATGGCTTCCACTGCCCGCGCGCGGTGACTGATGCGGTTCTTGATCTCCGGTTCGGCTTCGGCCAGCGTCATGCGCAGGCCGGGGATGTAAAAGATGGGATCGTAGCCGAAGCCATGCATCCCGCGCGGCGCATAGGCGATCTGCCCCCGGCACACCCCTTCCGCAGTGTGTACTTCTCCCTGCGGTGTGCTGATGGCGATCACGCAGCGGAACTGCGCCCCGCGCTCAGCAGGGGGAATGTCTTCCATCATCTCAAGCAACTTGGCGATGCGGTCGGAGTCGCTGGCCTTTGGCCCCCCAAAACGCGCCGATCGCACCCCGGGCTCCCCGCCCAGCGCATCTACTTCCAAGCCGGAGTCATCGGCAAGGGTCAGCAAGCCGCTTAGGCGTGCATAGGTCAGCGCTTTGAGGCGGGCATTCTCTTCCATGGTAGCGCCCGTTTCCTCCACCTCGCCGCTGATGCCTACATCATCCAGTGAGAGCCACTCCACCGCTGCAGTGCCGGCGATATCGGCCAGCAGGTCTATATACTCGCGCAGCTTGCCTCGATTGTGGGTGGCGATGAGGACCCTCACCAAAAGTGCGCTCCTCGCTTAGTCCTTGCGGGGGTGCCTCAATCCGAAGGGAAGCGGGGTGGGCGCCCCCAGCGGTCTCAACAAGCCGCCCGGCTCCAGAATGAAGGTCTCGCTGCGCCAGGTGACGCGCCTGCTGAGCAAGCCTGCGCACCAGATCACCGCTGTCAACATGTCGCGCAGGGGCAGCCAGAGCAGATGGCGGCGCAAAGGGGCGTTGTCGGTGGGGATGGTCACCAACCAAGCTACTGCCCAGCGCAGCAGGAGGGCTAAGATCAGCACAGCCCACCCCAGCCGTGAGAAACCCGATGCAAGTAGGAAGAGCACGGCCAGCGGCGTGCTGAAACTCAGTATGAGGCCCGGATACTCCATTGGGCGGCTGATGCGGTTGCAGTGCGCCCAGCGCACCTCGCGCTGCCATTGCTCGTGGAAAGTGGTTGCCCCCAAGATGGTGGAGACGATGTAGTCGGAGAGGTGCACACGCAGCCCTAGATCGGCGATGCGGACGCCCAGCTGATAGTCGTCCGCCAGATAGTCTGCGAAGGCGGCAAAGCCGCCAATACGCTTCAAATCGGAGCGGCGCACAACGTTGGTGGCCCCCATAGCGAAGCGCATCTTGAGGAAACGGCGGGCGACGATTACTGAGGGCAGGAAGGTGACGCCTATGTAAAGTGCTTCCAACTTGGCGGTGAAGGTGAGCGGCATTTCGCCGCGGTAAGGGCAGGTGACCAGACCCACGCGCTCATCGACGAGCGGGGCCACCACGCGCCGCAGATAAGAGGGCGTGACGCGCATGTCGCTGTCGCTGAGCACCAGAACCTCGTGCTGCGCCTCGTGGGCCAACGTGTGCAGGATGCTGGCCTTGCGGTTGAATCCGATCGTGGGCGCAACGATCAGCCGGATATTTAGGTGAGGGAACTCCCGTTGCAGGCATCTCACCACTGGCACTGCCGGGTCTGCGGGATCGCTGACGCCAAAGAGCAGCTCATAGGTTGGATAGTCCTGCTGGCAGAAAGTGACGAAGTTCTCATAGGCCTCATGATCCAGCCCACGCACCGGCTTGAGGATGGAAACAGGGGGTGTGAACTCAGGCAGCGGGTCGGCGGGCGTGCGGAAGAAGGCAAAAACCCACCAGCAAGCAATCACCCAATAGACGCAGCTTGCAACGGTGAGCACCAACAAGAAGGCGACGATCATGGTCTTTTAGCCTTGTGGCAGGGTGAGATAAGTAACCAATTGCATCCCCCGCTCTCGGATGACCTGTCGCACCGCCGGGCTGAGCAAGGTGGCCAGATCGTCAGGGTTAGGCCCCAGCGGCTCTGCCTGCGGCGCGGTGTCGGGGTGAAAATACAACTCTGCGCTGCGCACGCGCAGATTATGGAGCACTCTCAGCACGTAGGCTTCCCTCATCTGTCCGGTCTGCATCAGACCGTAAACACGCTCGGCTGTGACCAAGTTCCGCCCCTGTAGATGGCGCAAAGCCCGACGGGTGAGCAGCCCAAAGACAAGCGCCCAGGCCGCCTTGGTCGCTGCGCTGCGCCGATCATAGGACAGGCTCAGCCACAGGTCATCGCGGGGCAGGCGGATACCGTGTGCACCATATTGCTCTGCTAGATCTAACACCCAACTCAGCACAAAGGGATGCATATGCAGGTGCAAGTGACCGTCCACGTGTGCGAGGCGCAGACCGGTAGCAGCGAAACGCTCGAACTGCGCTGCCAGCTCGCGGGCCAGCTCGCGGCGGGCAGCAGGGCTGAAAGCATAGCGCAGACCTGCCACAAATGGGCTGCGGGGGAAATTGCCCCCGCTATCCACAAGATGGGGAATGTCTTTAGGGGGCAGCATGGCTTTCCCATTGACCATCACCAGGTGCAGGCCGACCCCCAGGGCAGGATTGCGCCGCGCCAGCGCCACCGCTTCTTCCAGCGCTGCCCCGCTGACCATCAAGCTGGCGCTGGTCAGCACGCCCTCACGGTGGGCGCGCTCAATCGCCGCGTTAATGGTGGGAGAACGGCCGAAGTCATCGGCGTTGAGGATGAGGTAGGTCATCTGACAGGAGAGGAACGCTTAGCGCTTGCGCGTAAGGTGTGTTTGCATGGCGCGGTCGATAGGGTCTCTATAGGCACGCCGCTCCTGGGTTAGGCGGGCGTGCCGTTGGGTCATCGCCGCATCTATTTGCTGATTGAGCAGCATGGGCTGCTCGACGATGAGCAGCAGGCTTGCCCCATCGCGGGTGAACATAAAGCGGTTCCACAGCCGCTTGAGCGGCAGGCGTGGCCATGAGTGCAGGTCGACAATGGTGCAGGTCATATCCGCAAAGGGGCGCAGCTGTGCCCGCTCGCGGCGCTTAAGCGCCTCCGGCGGGTAGAGATTTGAGAACCGCGCTAGGCGAATCTGGCGGATGCGCCCATAGGAGATGTCAATGGGCACCAGGCCAGCACGCACGCGCAACGCCTTGCGCCGCGCCTCAACGAAGCTCAAGCGGGCGATGAGGATGCTCAGTATGTACAGCAGCAGACTGTAGCCGATCAGCGCCAGAATCAGCACGCGGTTGGTCCACAGTGCACGCAGCAGCATGGGATTGCCCACTTCAAATGCCCCGCGCTCATAAAGCCAGCCGATGGCATATAACGCGGCGCTGAAGGTGGCAATGAGGAGGGGAGCAACGCGCAAGCGTTGCCCCAGTCGGTAGTAGATCAGCAATCGGTGGCGGCGTATGTCTTTTCTTCTTCGCTCGGCCATGAGTCCCCTAATCGGCGGAGGGCCTTTCCTCGAATACCGTTTCCCTCTGCCTTGCCATCTTACCCACTCACCGGCATGGTGAAGCGGAAGATTGTGCCTTTGCCCTTCTCGCTTCTCACACTCATCTCACCACCCTGCATCTCGGTGAGGTTCTTGGCAATGGCCAGCCCCAAGCCGGTGCCCGGCTGTCCGCGCACGAACTGATCCTCCGAGCGCCAAAACTTGGTGAACAGCCTGCTGACCTCTTCCTCGCTCATGCCCACGCCGGTATCTTCCACTTCACACCAAATATGCTTGTCTTGAAGGCCGGCGCGGATGGTGATCGTCCCCCCGTTAGGTGTGTACTTATAGGCGTTGCTGATCAAGTTGGTGAGGATTTGCCCTAGCCGCTGCGGGTCGGCACGCAGGCCGGGCAGGTCATCCGGCACATGGATCACTACCTTGTGCCCGCGCTTCTCGATCTCATTCTTCACGCTGGCCAGCACGTTATCCAACACACTGCGCAGGCTGACGTTGTCCTCGCTCTCGATCTTCAACCGCCCGCTCTCAATGCGCGAGATGTCGCTTAGGTCGCTCACCTGTACGGCCATGCGTTGCACATTGCTCTTGATGATCTCCAGAAAGTTCTTCTGCTGCTCGTTCAGCTCCCCGACCATAGCCAGCATGTCCGCATAACCCTTGATGGAGGTCAGCGGCATGCGCAGTTCGTGCGTCATGACGGAGACAAACTCGCTCTTGGCCTGATTGGCTGCCTTGACGGCCTCGTACAATCGGGCGTTCTCGATGGAGATCGCAGCATGGTCGGCCATGCGCATCACCAATGACTGCGCCTCGTGATCAAACGGACGCCCGTCCTTGCGGTCCAGCGCAATCACGCCGATCACACGCCCTTCACGTTGGATGGGCACGGTCAAGCTGCCCTCGCTCATGGCCGTGTTCTGGCCAGAGAGGATGGCCGTCACACCGGCGGGGGTCTCTCCGTGCTGGGCCACAACACGCGTCTCGCCCGCCTCCAAGTCCACGATGCCGATGGCGCCGTTGTCGGCCTTGGTGACGCGCACTGCCCATTCCAGCGTCAGGTTCATGGTCTTGGCGAAATCCAGCGTCTCATTGAGCTGGCGGTCAATCTCCTGCAACATCTGGAGTTCTTCTACACGGGCGGCGAGGGCCTTGTCGGTCATGGTGAACAGGCGGGCGTTCTCAATTGCCATAGCGGCTTGAGTGGCAAAGGCAGCCAGCAGCTCAAGGTCATCTGCGCTAAAGGCGCCCGCACGGACGCGGTTATCCACGTAGATCACGCCGATGATCTCACCACGCGCGCGCAGCGGCACACACTGGATGGAGCGCAGGTTGTGCGTCACCACGCTGGCCTTGCCGGAGAAACGCGGATCGGTGGTGGCGTTGGTCGTCAATACAGGCTGCCCTGTCTCGGCGACGGTGCGGATCACGCTGCGGCTGATGGCAAACTCGTCTTCGTCAAGCGTCTCGCGTGCCATGTTGCGTGCCGCTTTGACTTCCAGCTCACCCTCCTCATCAATGAGCATCAGGAAGCCGCGCTCCGCCCCCGTAAGCTGGATGATGGCATCCATGACCTGTGTCAGTACTTCATTCAAGTCCAGCGAGGAGCCAATGACACGGCTGACCTCATACAGCGCAGCCAGACGGCGCTGCTGCTCGCTTTCCAGATGCGCCTCAGCCAGCTCCTCCAACAGAGCGCTCAAGTCTTCCAAGCGAGCGATCCAATATTCGCGCTCCACAATGCCCGCCTTGAGCTGGCTCTTGAGGAGGGTCAGGCTCTGGCGGGCGGCGGCCAGCCTAGCCGTGAGCTCTTGCCTGCGTGCTGGGGATGTCTCAGACATGGCATACCCTTCGCTGTTCGTTCCCATTGCACTGCTCTGCTATTGTACGCCAAAAGCGATTTCTGGCTATAAACCATTAGTATTAGTCACCCCGCAGCGCTGGGGAAGCAAACAAGGCTTGGCAACAGGGAGGAGGGAACAAAAAAGCCGCCCGGACGGCGGCCTATCGGCTACGGCTCGATGATGCGGTCATCCACCAATTGCTGTTGCACCATCTGCCCACGCGGATCGAAGCAGAAGTAAGGGGCGTAGAGGTGAAATTCCACATCGATCATGGCACGCCCGGCACGGTTCTTCTCAATGGTGAAGACTACCCACTCGCGGTACTGGCGAGCCTGATAGGGATTAAACGAGACATGCTCTTTGGAGAGAATCTTGTACTTATTGTTCATGATCAGCGCGATGTCGCACTCGTAATCCAGCGCCGACGAGCCGCGCAGGTGGAAGAGGTGCAACCGCTGGGCTTGCAATCCCTCACGGTCGGCGGCCACAACGGCGAACACCGGCACATCCAACGTCATAGCGATGTCCTTCAGGCCCTCCACGATGATCGTCACCTTGTCGGCCTCATCGCGGGCCTTTTCGGGGTGGATGGCAACTTTCTGAAGGTAATCCACGAAGATCACCACGTTGCCGTGCGTCGCTTGAACCAAGCGGGTAGCCATCTCGCGGATGGAGCGCAGCGTGGTGACTGCCGTGCTGGCCTTGAGCAGGATCAGACGGTCGGCGTACTCGGTCATGCGGGCCAAAGCGGGCGCGGTGCGCTCGTTTTCGCGCAGGATGCCGCGCAGCGATCCCGTGCCTCCATCGTGGCTGAGGTACTTGCGGGCATGGCGCGAGATGATGATGTCCTGTAAGTCCTTCATGCGCAGCCCCTGCGAAAGCAACATCTCCGGCGGGTTGACGCTTTCCAGACACAGCAGGCGGTTCATGAGATGCGTCTCGGTGTGCTCATAGGAGAGGAAGAAGGCGTACATGTTGCTGGAGCGAGCGATGTTGCGGGCCATCTGCAAGGCGGTGATCGTTTTGCCGATGCCCTGCGCCCCACCCAGCAGGATCAGCTCACCGCGCTGCAGGCCGCCGCCGATGGCCGCATCCAAGGGGTCAAAGCCGGTGGGGATGGGAATGTAGGTTGAAAGATCGCCCCGTACCACCGCCTCGTTGGCTTCGTTCAGCACCTGAGCCAGCGTGCGCGGGATGTGCGCCCCACGCATTCCGGAGGCCCCGCTCTCCG
>DAOTYL010000059.1:0-9338 GCA_034434955.1 Anaerolineae bacterium
GCTATTCGCGAGATTCGCGGCGGCCAGCGCGTCACCGATCCACACGCCGAGAGCCGCTACCGCATGCTCGAGAAGTACAGTCGCGACCTGACGCGTCTCGCCGCTGAAGGCAAGCTGGACCCTGTCATCGGGCGCGATGAGGAAATCCTGCGGGTGATTCAGATTCTCAGTCGCCGCACAAAGAACAATCCGGTGCTCATCGGTGAAGCGGGCGTCGGCAAGACGGCCATCGTGGAAGGGCTGGCACAGAAGATCGTCAACAATGATGTGCCAGAGCCGCTCATGGGGAAGCGCGTTATCGAGCTGGACCTCGCCGCGATGATCGCCGGGTCGCGCTTCCGCGGAGAGTTTGAGGAGCGGCTTAAAGCCGTCATTGAGGAAGTACAACGCGCCAAAGGTGAGATCATCCTCTTCATCGACGAGATCCATCAGGTGGTAGGGGCCGGTGCGGCACAGGGCGCGATTGACGCCAGTAATATGATGAAGCCCGCGCTGGCACGCGGCGAACTGCAGACCATCGGCGCGACAACATTGGACGAATACCGCCAGCACATTGAGAAAGACTCAGCACTGGAGCGGCGCTTCGCCCCCGTATTCGTGGAAGAGCCGAGCATCGAAGAGACCATCGAGATGCTGCGCGGGCTGAAACCGCGCTACGAGGCGCACCATGACGTGGTCATCACCGACGAGGCGCTGGTGGCCGCCGCGCGGCTGAGCCATCGCTATGTGACCGACCGCCACCTACCCGACAAAGCTATTGACCTGATCGACGAGGCAGCGGCCAGCGTGCGGGTGGCTCTCTACTCTATGCCTGCCGAACTCAAGGAGATGAAGAACGCCATCGAGCGGCTGGCAGCCGATGAGGAGCAGGCTGCTCTCTCCGGCGACTATCAGGCGGCGGCGCAGTACAAGACCAAGCGGCTGCAGATGCAGGCAGAGTATAATGCCCTTTACGACGCGTGGAGCAAGGATCACACGCTGGACGAGGTGGTAGACGAGCATGACATCGCCGAAGTGGTGGCGCGTTGGACGGGCATCCCTGTCAGCCGCATGATGGAGACCGAAGCTGAGCGCCTGCTGCGCATGGAAGAGGAACTACACAAGCGCATTGTGGGGCAGGACGAAGCTATCGCTGCCGTGTCGGATGCCATCCGTCGCGCCCGCTCCGGCCTCAAGGACCCGCGGCGGCCCATTGGCTCCTTCATCTTCCTCGGCTCTTCGGGCGTGGGCAAGACCGAGCTAGCCAAGGCGCTTGCCGAGTTCCTCTTCGACGATGAGGACGCCTTGCTGCGCATTGACATGAGCGAGTACCGTGAGCAGCACACCACCGCACGGCTGTTCGGTGCACCGCCCGGTTACGTGGGCTACGAAGAAGGCGGTCAGCTCACCGAGGCAGTGCGGCGGCGCCCCTACCGCGTCATCCTCTTTGACGAGATCGAGAAAGCGCATCCTGACGTGTGGAATGCGCTGCTGCAAATCCTTGACGATGGACGCATGACCGATGGTCAGGGGCGCACGGTGGACTTCCGCAACACGGTGATCATCATGACCAGCAACCTCGGGACGGAGTACGCCAAGCGCGGCGGCACGCTGGGCTTTGTGCCCAGCAGCGAACCGGAGGTAGTCGCCGACTACGAGAAGATCAGGAAGGCGCTCAAGGAGACTTTCCGTCCGGAGTTCCTGAACCGCATCGACGAGATCATCATTTTCTCGCCGCTCACTTTGGAGCAGGTAGAGCAAATCGTCGATCTGCAGATGAAGGACATCGCAGCGCGGCTGGCCGAACAGGGGCTAACGGTTGAGCTCACGCCGGCGGCGCGGGCATGGTTGGCGCGGCAGGGCTACGATCCGGCCTTCGGCGCCCGTCCCTTAAAGCGTGCTCTGCAGAAGTATGTGGAAAGCCCGCTCTCGGTGCGATTGCTGCGCGGCGATTTCCCCGAAGGCACGCACGTAATCGTGGATGCCGATGAGGAGCACGGGATTACTTTCAAGGCGCAGCCGGTGCATCTGGACGTTGACCAGTCCATCCCAGCCTCCTAACGGGAGGCAGGGTGCATCTGTCTTATGAGGCTACACCCCCGGCTGGTATGGGCCATACAACCCTGCCGGGGGTGTTGTTTTTGCTTCTCGGACGGTCTACAATGGGCATGTCCTCTGGATCGAAGAAGGCAGAGAGTGGTATGCCGCCCGAATTGGAAGAGATGGTTGACGAACTACGGGCCAGCGGCCATCGTATCACAGTTCCCCGCCGCTGGACGCTCAAGGTGCTGCTCGAAGCGCGCGCCCACCTGACCTGTGAACAGGTTCATCAGCGCCTCTTAGAGCATGGTATCCGCGTGGACGAGGCCACTGTATACCGCACTTTGCAGTGGCTCAAGCAAAACCGCGTAGTGGCCCAGACGCCGGTAGGCAGCGGCGCAGATGTATACTCTCTGCTACTGGACGACCGCCACCACCACCTCATTTGTGTAGAGTGCGGGACCAGCATAGATTTGGATGACAGCCTGTTCGCCCCGCTGCGCGAGCGCATCCGTAAAGAGCATGGCTTCGTGCCGTTCATTGACCACTACGCCATCTCCGGCCTGTGCGCCCGCTGCTACCGTCGGCGCGAGGGAGAGGGGAGCGTCTCCGACGAGGATGCCTTGTAGCCATCCGTTGTCTGTGCTATCCTCAACGTAATCGTCAGCCCACTTGCGAAGAGATGAGTTGAAACGGAGCGTATCGTATGGCAGTTTCACCGCCCAAGGAACAGAGTGTGGCAGCCGCCGCACAGCCGCTTGAATACACCCCACGCCCGGCCATCTGGGCCGACGTGCCCGATGAGAAGTGGAACGATTGGCGCTGGCAGATGGCCAACCGTCTCAACACGGTTGAGGAATTGGAGCAGGTCATCCATCTGACCGATGAAGAGCGTGAGGGGTTGAGCGCCCCCGGCCTCTTCCGAGTGGACATCACGCCCTACTTTGCCAGCCTGCTGGAACCGGATGACCCCTACGGGCCGATCCGCCTGCAGGTCATCCCCAAAGGACGCGAGATTGTCCCCTTCGACTCCATGATGGCCGACTCGCTGGCCGAGGACGAGCACTCGCCGGTGCCCGGGTTGGTGCACCGCTACCCCGACCGCGTGCTGATGCTGGTCACTACGCAGTGCGCCAGCTACTGCCGCTACTGCACCCGCTCGCGCATCGTGGGTGACCCATCGGCGAACTACAGCCGCGCCGATCACGAAGCGCAGCTGGACTACCTGCGCCGCACACCGCAGGTGCGCGATGTGCTGCTCTCCGGCGGCGACCCGCTAACGATGGCTCCACGCCTGCTGGAAGAGTTGCTGGCCGAACTGCGGGCTATTCCGCACATCGAGATCCTGCGCATCGGTACGCGCGTGCCGGTCTTCCTGCCCATGCGCATCACCGATGATCTGGTGGAGATGCTGCGCAAGTACCATCCCCTGTGGATGAACATCCACGTCAACCACCCACGCGAGATCACGCCGGAGCTGAGCCGTGCACTGGCTAAGCTAGCCGATGCAGGCATTCCATTGGGCAACCAGTCGGTGCTGTTGCGCGGGGTAAACGACAGCCCAGAAGTGCAGTTGGCTCTGGTGCACAAACTGGTGAAGAACCGCGTGCGCCCCTACTATCTCTATCAGTGCGATCTGGTGCAGGGTGCAGGGCACTTCCGCACGCCGGTTTCGGTGGGCATCGAGATCATAGAGGCGCTGCGCGGCCACACTTCAGGTTTTGCCGTCCCCCAGTATGTGATTGACGCACCCGGAGGCGGCGGCAAGATTCCGGTCATGCCGGATTACGTCATCAGCCGAGGGCCGGGTAAAGTTGTGCTGCGCAACTACGAGGGCTTCATCACCACCTACACCGAGCCGGATGAGCCGTACGAGCGCGATCTGGAGCACCAACTGCGCTACCTGGACGCTCCGCCGCGCCGCGAGATGGAGAGCATCGTACAACGGGGCGTCTCCGGATTGGCCTCCGGCCAGCATATGACGATCAAGCCGGAGGGCTTTGACGAGTTGCACCGTCGCGGTCGCAAGGGGGAGGCTCCCAAGCGCGGCAAGCGCAACTACATGGATCGCTACGATTAGAGTCTAGGGCAAGCGAAAAGCCAATCAGTGACTTCTGTGTCCGATCGGCATCTTCCTTAACCGGGCTTCCCGCAGGGGCGCAGCGCATTGCGCCCCTGCACGTTGTCAGGGAGGGCGACAGTAGTCGCTGCCCACTCCTTGCGGTATGCTTGAAGTACGATTCTTGGTTTACGACAGAACAAAGCGAACGTTCTGTTAGACAATTGGTGAGGCTCTATGCTGAAGAACATTTTGACCGCACTGGCGGGCAACCCCTATCAGCGCGAGCTGGCACGCTATAAAGAGATCGTCGACCGCGTCAATGCGCTGGAGGATGAGATGCGGGCGCGCTCGGATGAAGAGCTGCGTGCCCTGACGGAGTCCTTCCGTGCGCGCATCCGCGAGCGTGTGGAAGGTATCAGCGATAAAGCACAGCAACTGGCAGCCGAGCGCGAGGTGTTGGATGAAATCCTGCCGGAGGCCTTTGCTGCCGTGCGTGAAGCCTCGCGGCGCACCATTGGGCTGCGCCATTTCGACGTGCAGATCATCGGCGGCATTGTGCTCCATGAGGGCAAAATCGCCGAAATGAAGACCGGCGAGGGCAAGACTTTGGTCGCCACCTTGCCGCTCTACCTGAACGCCCTCACCGGGCGCGGCGTGCATCTGGTCACGGTCAACGATTATCTGGCTCGCCGCGATGGCGGCTGGATGGGTCGTATCTACCATCTGCTGGGGTTAAGCGTCGGTGTGATCGGCAAGGAGCAGTTCTCCGCCATCTACGATCCCGACTATGTGGACCCGGGCGGCAGTCTAGAGGATGACCGTCTGGTGCACTGGCGCCCCACCCTGCGCCAAGAGTGCTATCTGGCCGATATTACCTACGGCACGGCAACCGAGTTCGGCTTTGATTATCTGCGCGATAACACGGCGGTCGATCCGGCACGCCTTGTCCAGCGCGAGCTTTTCTACGCTATCGTGGACGAGGTGGACTCAGTGCTTATCGACGGGGCGCGCACCCCGCTCATCATCTCCGGCCCGGCGGGGCGTCCAGCGGACGCTTATCGCCGCTTTGCCGAGATCGTTGAGAGGGCACGCCTGCGCCGCAACACCACCAATCTAGAAGCCGGCGAAGAGCCGGATGGCGACTATGTGCTAGACGACCGCACTCAGACCATCGCCTTAACTGAACGGGGCATTGAGAAGATCGAGGCCCTGCTGCCGGAAATCGACACCGCCGCTGGGCAGAGCATCTACGACCCACAATACTACGAACTAGTGCACTATCTGGAAAACGCCCTCAAGGCCAAGTACATCTTCAAGCGCGACGTGGACTACATCGTGCAGAATGGGCAGGTGATCCTCATCGACCAGACCACAGGCCGCCCTATGCCCTCACGACGCTACAGCGAAGGGTTGCATCAGGCCATCGAGGCCAAAGAGGGCGTGCAGGTGCAGCGCGAGGATGTCACCATCGCCACCATCACGGTGCAGAACTACTTCCGTCTCTACAGCAAGTTGGCTGGCATGACGGGCACTGCCGTTACACAAGCAGAGGAGTTTGACAAAGTCTACAGCCTTGATGTGGTCGCCATCCCCACCAATGTGGAATATATGGCGGCGAACGGGGCTTTCATAATCCGCAAGGACAAGGTGGCCGATGTACTGCCCAGCTTGGCCTCCTATGAGTTTGATGGCGACACACCGCTCATCAACTACCGCGATCCGCGCCATCCGGAGAAGCCGCTTTTCTTCAAGCGTGTGGACTATGCCGATCAGGTCTACATGTCAGTGAGGGGCAAGTTCCATGCTGTGGCGCAGGAGATCAAAGAGGTCAACGCCATTGGGCGCCCCATTCTGGTCGGCACCGGCTCGGTAGAAGCCTCCGAGGAACTGAGCAAGGTACTGCGCCAGATGGGGTTGCCGCACGAGGTGCTCAACGCCAAGAACCACGAGCGCGAAGCGCTGATTGTGGCACAGGCCGGGCGCTCGCGGGCCATCACCATCTCCACCAGCATGGCCGGGCGCGGTACGGACATCCTGTTGGGAGGCAACCCCGAAGGCTTGGCAGCCAAACATATCGCCGAGCGCTGTTTTGACGCCGCCAGCTTGAGGCAGATCGTAGCCGATGTGGCAAAAGGCGACCTGCAGGCAGCCTATCAAAAGGCAGCGGCCAACCCCAAGATGGGCCATGCGCTGGTGGATTGGGTTGTGGCGGCCAATGAGGAGCTCGTGCGCAAGGCCAGCGTAGAGGATGTGTTGAGCGCCGCCGTCAATGAGGTGCGTCAGGACCCGGCTTATCGCGACCTTCCTTACGATCTGCTGGTCGAGGTGGTCCGCCAGATCGACCTCGCAGGCATTGACCACCGACGGTTGGATCGGGCACGGCGCATCGCCGAGGAGCACGGTGCACCGCTGTCGCTTATCCCCGACCTGCAATATCGCCTTTACGAGTATCGCTCGCTGGCAGGCCTGATGGCGCAGTCGGGGCAAGTGGACGTGTTGACGCGCCGCTTGTTTGAGCAACATTACAACGCCCGCGCTGCGCTGATCCGCGCCGTGCTGGCCGACGACCTTGAGCGAGCGCGGGAGATCACGCGCACTATTCCGGCGCTGCCCGAAGCCCTTATCGCCGAGATTCAGGCCATCCGTGAGGAATGCGAACGCGATCGCCAATATGTGGCCGGCCTCGGCGGGCTGCACGTGATCGGCACTGAGCGCCATGAGTCGCGGCGCATTGATGACCAGTTGCGCGGACGTGCGGCGCGTCAAGGCGATCCGGGTTCGTCGCGCTTCTATCTCTCGCTTGAGGATGAGCTGATGCTGCGTTTCGGCGGCGAGCGTACCAAGCGCCTCATGGAGCGTCTCAACATTCCGGAGGATATGCCCATCTCGGCCAACATCTTGAGCAACGTTATTGAGCAGGCGCAGGCCAAGTTCGAGGCCTACAACTTTGAGATCCGCAAGAATCTGGTAGAGTACGATGAAGCCGTTAACCGCCAGCGTCAGATCGTCTATGACGAGCGCATGGCGATCCTCAAAGGCGAAGGCGGCGATCTGGATGCGCTGGTGCGGCGCTTCATCGCCCAGACGCTGGAGCGGCTCATCACCCGCCTGCGCGATAACTACGAGGCCTGGGCGCTCGGCGAACTAGAAACCGTCCTCACTGATTTCTCCGACCTTGAGACGGGTGAGGTCAATACACGGGGGGTTGTGCAGCGCGTCCTGCCGCTCTTCCCGCGCCCCAGCCCGGAGGAACTGCGCGACCTGCTCGCCATCCACGATGGTGACGAACTGCGTGAGGCGCTCCACAACCTCATCCTGAACGGTATGGATGACGGACATCACCTGCGCATGCTGCACGCCGAGATCGCGCGCATTGTGCCGCTGTGGCCGGTGTTACCGCCGATCACACCGACGGGCATTGAAGGCTGGGACGCCTTTGTCAGCCGCCTGCGGATGGCCTTTGAGCGCTACGCCAGCCGTCTGCCGGAAGAAAGCCGCCGCGGGCTATGGGAGCCGGTGGAAGCCGCATTGGATAAGGCCCTGCGCGACTTCGTTACTGCACTGGGGCGCGGTATGAAGCCAGCAGAGGCGCAGGCTGCGCTCTCGATCGCCATCGGCGCTGCGCTGGAGCAGTCCTTCCGTGTGGTGCTGGAGGACCTGGAAGCAGACGAACTGCTGGAAGCAATCCTAGAGCGTGTGGATGAGCTACTGACGATGGCACGCACCTCGCCGGAGGAGGCGCGCCAGGCAGATGGCTCCGATGCGGTCTACGCCGCCGAACTGCGCCTCTTCGCTACTGGCGCAGAGGAGATCGTGCGCTACGAACGTGCGCTTATGCTCTCCGTGATCGATGCCGAGTGGCGGCAGTACCTGACGGCCATCGACGACCTGCGACAGGGCATTGGTCTGGAAGCCTTCGGACAGCGCGACCCCAAAGTGGAGTTCAAGCGGCGTGCTTTTGAGATGTTCGACCAACTCCGGCAAGACGTAGAGGAGGGCATCGCCCGCCGTTTCTTCGCCGACCTGCCGCGCCATCGCCAGATCATCGAGGAACAGCAGCGTTTGGAAGCCCTGTTGGACAACCTCAGCCAGCTGGGCTACCGCGTGGAGCACAAAGTGGTGCGGCGCGAAAGCGGCGAAGTGCGCGTGAGCCAAACCGTCCACAAGGACCTGTGGAGCAACGTGGGGCGCAACGATCCCTGTCCCTGCGGCAGCGGCAAGAAGTTTAAGGATTGCCATTACCGCCAGATTAGGAGCCAGCAGCGCACCGTTCCCCAGCAGCAGGTGGTGCGGGGCGGCAGCGGGCGCAAACGCGGACGGCGGCGGTGATAGAGGCAAACGGACGCCGAGGATAAGCCCACATGGAACATCACCGCAGCACCTCCCCACAGACGCTCGTCCCGCTGCTCAGGGCGCTGCCCAAAGTTGAGCTACACCGTCATCTGGAAGGTTCGCTGCGGTTGAGCACAGTGGCCGAAATTGCGCAGGCCTACCACCTCGCTCTACCCGAGGATATTGAGCGGCTCCGCCCGCTGGTTCAGATGACCCCAGGGGACAATCTGAGCGCGGAGACGTTCATTGCCAAGTTCGGAGTGTTACGCAGCTTCTACCGCTCGCCGGAGATCATCGACCGCGTGGCCTACGAGGCTGTGGCGGACGCTGCTGCCGAGCACATCGTCTACCTTGAGCTGCGTTTCACGCCGCTTGCGCTGGCACGTGAGATGGGTTTCCCGCTGGCGGAAGTCGCAGACTGGGTGCTGGCGGCAGTCAGACGTGCTGAGGCGGATTTTGGCATCACCGCACGGCTGATTGTCAGCATGAACCGCCATGAAAGTCCCCAACTCGGTGAGCAGTGTGTGGATATCGCCATCGAACGCATGGATAGGGGTGTTGTGGGCGTCGATCTGGCCGGGCTGGAGAACCACTATGCAGGCAGTCCATTTGCGCCAGCGTTCCGAAAGGCGCGCGAGGCCGGGCTGGCCATCACCATCCACGCTGGCGAGTGGGCCGGGCCGGAAAGCGTGCTTGAGGCCGTTGAGGAGCTGGGAGCCATGCGTCTAGGACATGGTGTGCGCGTCATTGAGGCTCCTTCTGTAGCCGCACTGGTGCGCGAGCGCGGCATCGCTCTTGAGGTTTGCCCCACCAGCAACATCCAGACGGGTGTGGTAAAATCACTAGACGAGCACCCGCTGCGGGCATTGTATCAGATGGGCCTGCTGACGACCATCAACACGGATGATCCCCAGGTTAGTGCTAC
>DAOTYL010000060.1:0-5206 GCA_034434955.1 Anaerolineae bacterium
CCCCTGCTAGGGCGCATCCACGGGGCAAGCTGGATCCGTGTCTTCAACGCGCCGTCGATTTATTCCGGCAGCGTGCGCACTTTGCACTGGGGCACGGTGATCCCCCTCTACCGCAGCGCACACGGCACCACTTATGACGCCCGCGCACGCAGCACGGTGTGGTTTGAGACGCTGGAAGGCTGGGTGCATTCGGCCTACGTGGTGCCCTGCCATGAGTACTTCCAAGAACCGCTGGATGACATCGGCGGGGGCTTCTGGGGGGAGATCGCCAAGCCGCACGGCTGGCAGTTCAGCGGCCCTTCGCTGCGCAGCTACCAGTGGGATTGGTCGTACTACATGACCTATTGGGGGCAGATTCACCGCGTGATCGACCGCGCCGAGGACGAAGAGGGGCGTGTGTGGTATCGCATCTACGATGACGTGGAGCCGAACCGTCAAGCGTGGGTGATGGCGCGGGATGTGCGTCCGGTGCGCCGTGAGGAGTTCGACCCTATCTCGCCACAGGTGCAAGACAAGTGGATTCACATCACGCTGGACGATCAGATGCTGACCTGCTATGAGGACGGCGTGGAGGTCTTCAAGACGCGCATCGCCTCCGGCAGTAGCTTCACCGACGATGAGGGCAACATCGTGGACTTCTCAACGGTGCAGGGTGATTACCGCGTGGAGCGCAAGCGGCCTTCGCGGCGCATGCGGGGCGGCGATGAGTTTGGCCTCCCCTACGACGTGAACGGTGTCCCCTGGGTTACCTACTTCGGGCTGAACGGGGCGGCCATTCACGGGGCGTACTGGCACAACAACTATGGGCGTCCGCGCAGCCACGGCTGTATCAACGTCACCCCCGATGCGGCCAAGTGGATTTACCGCTGGACGCAGCCGTACCTCGGCTATGATGAGGAAGAGCGTGAGACCGGCACGGATGAAGTCGCCACGCGGATCACGGTGACGTGAGGGGCGAGGGTCACGCGGGCGCTCCGCGGTCGAAATACGCTCCATAGCCCTACGGCGCGGAATCGGCGAGCTTGCGCCTCAACAGCGGATGGTCGCGGTACACGCCGCGATATTCGGGCGGCAGCATGGCGGCCAGCGTGGTCATGATCTCGTCGGTGTAGGCATCCAGTTCTTCCGGACGGGCGCGGCCTGCCGGCAATCGGAAGGGGGGGCCGAAGCGCACGTACACATTGGCGCGGCGCAGGCGGAACCAAGAGGGGATGACCTTTTCGGTGCCCCACACCACCACCGGCACAAGCGGCACATCGGCCCGTGTGGCCAGATAAGCCGCCCCGGCCTTGCCCTCGGCCAAGGCGCCCGTGCGGCTGCGCGTGCCCTCCACCGCCAACGCCAGACAGTGACCGTCTTCCAACACCTCCAGCGCGGCGCGTAGCGCTTTGCGGTCCACCTCCCCGCGCCGGATGAAGATCGCGCCGCCCACGCGCAGGAGGGGGCCGAAAAGCAGGTGCTTCTCGTATTTTTCCGCTGCCAGCACCCAGGTGCGGCGCGGCATCACGATGGCGATCATCACCGTATCAAAGTGATGCAGATGGTTGCTGACGAACATCAATGGCCCCTGGCGCGGGATATGCTCTAGCCCCTCCACGTGATAGCGTGTCAGCGCTTTGACCAACACGCGCACGATGCCTACCATCGTATTGTATAGCCAACCATGGATAGGGGGATAGTGTCGTCTGCGCTCTGTCATTCCTCTGCCCTCTAGAGCCATCGCTTGCGCCCTGATTTTACCCCACCGCTGTCCCTTCCTAGCTCATTGCTACCCAATAAAACACCCGGCAGCGGGGGATGGTGTCGTATAATCGAGGTGAGGGAGGGTGCATGGAGATCGCACCGCGCTGCGCCGCCTGCGGCAGGACATCCCCCATACTGGCCGAGGCGTTGGGACTTTGTCCGCATTGTGCGCGTCGGCGGGTCGGGCTGGAACAGGCGCGGGCCGCACATGCCCGTTCGCGGCGGCTGTTTGACCTGCCGCACGCCCCGCCCCGCACGGCGGGCGGCATCCGCTGCACCCTCTGCGCAAATGAGTGCCTCATCGGCGACGGGGAGCGCGGATACTGTGGCTTGCGCACGGTGCAGGGCGGCAAGTTGCGTCATTTTGCCGGAACGCCCCAGCGTGGCCTGCTGCACTGGTACCGCGATCCGTTGCCCACCAACTGCGTTGCGGATTGGGTGTGTGCAGGCAGCGTTCAACGCGGCAAGCATAACCTCGCCGTCTTCTACCAGAGCTGCACGCTGGATTGCCTCTTCTGCCAGAACTGGCACTACCGCGAGGTGGACGCCCGTCGCGCCGGCGGGGGGATGAGCGCCCGCGCCCTAGCCGATGTCGCCAATGCGGCGACGTTCTGCGTGTGCTACTTCGGCGGCGATCCCGCCTCGCAGATGCCGCACGCGCTGGCCTCGGCGCATATGCTCGCCACGCGCGGGGTGGTCGTCTGCTGGGAGACGGCAGGCACCAGCCATCCGCGCCTGCTGGAGCGTGCCGTGAGCCTCTCGCTGGAGAGCGGCGGGTGCATCAAGTTTGACCTCAAGGCTTACAGTGAGCCGTTGCACATCGCCCTAACAGGCTACAGCAACCGCCGCACATTGGCTAATTTCGCCCGTGCAGCGCGGCGCTTTGACGAGCGCCCCTCCCCACCGCTGGTAGTCGCCAGCACCCTGCTGGTTCCCGGCTATGTGGATGCCCGAGAAGTGGGGCGCATTGCCCGCTTTATCGCCCGCCAGAACCCACACATTCCTTACGCGCTGCTAGGCTTCGCCCCTCACTACCTGATGCCCGATCTCCCTACTACCTCCGTGCGCCACGCTGAAGAGGCCCTGCAAGCCGCCCGCGAGGCAGGTCTGACCAACGTGCGCATTGCCAATCGCCACCTGCTAGGGCGCGACTACTAAACTCAACCCACCGCGCCGATCTGGCCTTTAGTCTTCTTCGTGGGGAGCGCCCGGGTTGGGCACAAAGCGGTAACCTACGCCGCGCAGGGTGAGGATGTGGCGCGGGGAAGCCGGTTCTACCTCCACTGCCTCACGTACCCAGCGCACGTGTACGTCCAGTGTGCGTGTATCGCCTACGTAATCGGTTTTCCACACCTGGCGCATGAGGAAGCCGCGATCGAGCGCCTCGTCCGGATGCTGAAGAAACACCCCCAGCAGGCTGGCGGCGCGGGGCGTGAGGCGCGTCTCGCGCCCATAGGCCTGCACAATGCGCGCCTCCTGCGAAAAACGGATCGGCCCTACAACCATCAGGTCTTGACGCGCCGCCGGCATCAGCCGCCGGATGTGGTTGATCAGCTTGCGCGAAGTGAACGGTAGCACCAGTGCTGCGTCACATCCTGCCTCCTTGGCGGCATTCTGACAGCCTTCCGGCAGGATGTGGATGACGGGCACGCCGACCATCTTGCGCAGGGAACGGCAGATGCGCACCCCGCTCGACCCCAGCGAGGCGGCGTTGAGGACGATCAACGCCGGCTTCTGTCCGCTGCAGCGCTGCAGAGCCTCGCCACCTGTACTTGCCTTTTCCACGTGGTAGCCCTTGCGTTGCAGCGCAGCGGCGAAAGTGGGAGCGCGGTTGCTCTCCTGCTCAATAATCAGGATCGTGTCCTCTGTCATGTTATCCATTATAGTCACGGGCCAAAAGGCGGGACAAGTAAAGCGGTTAAAATCAGGTGATAATCCCGTCGCCCCGCCGCCGACTCCTTGCCCCCTCTAGGGCTGTATGATACAATGTACAATGGTTGGAGCGATGGCCGAGTGGTTTATGGCGGCGGTCTTGAAAACCGCTGTGGCGTTCATCGTCACCGGGGGTTCGAATCCCTCTCGCTCCGCCTTGTACCTTATCCAACACGGGGAGGTGCCAGAGTGGACGATTGGGGCCGCCTGCTAAGCGGTTGTCGGCGATTTAAGCCGACCGCAGGTTCGAATCCTGTCCTCCCCGCCTAGAAGATCAGCCGCCTCGCCCAGAGGCGGCTGTTTGTTGTTTTCGCGATCTGGTGAGGATGGCAAAAAGGCACAGGGCGCGGCGGGGAATCCCCTACTTCTCCCAGGCGGCAAGGGCTGCTTCCAGCGTGGGATGGATGTCCAGCAGCTCATGGAATCCCGCCAGCGAGAGCACCTCCAGCACGTGGGCGGTGGGCGCAGCGAGGCCGAGGGTGCCGCCGCTGCGACGCAACATCTTGGCCTTCACCAGAAGCAGTGCCAGCCCTGCCGAGGAGATAAAGCGCACCTGACTGAGGTCCACCAGCACACGCAAGGGAGCAGGCGGCAGAGCCTTAGCGAGGTCTTCCTCTATCGCACGCGCTCCCACCGAGTCCAGATCGCCGTGGATGCGGATGATCTTCAATCCGCTGGGGCGGTCCTCAACGGTCAGAGAGGTTGGTTCATTCATACGGGTTTCTCGCTTGGGCGATGGTCTTGTACAATATAACTAACTGCCGTTCAAGCCGGCGGAGGGGGCGGATGCCCATCCGGCTGTTCCTCATATTGTACTCCAATTGCGCAGCAGGATGGGCTTTATGATAGAAGCCAGCAGGAGAAGCGCCATGAGCCGAACGTTTGACGAACTGATGAAGGTGCTGGAGGAGAAGGGGGAAATCCCCGATGAGCAGGCACGGGCCATCATTGCCGAGCACGGCCCGCTGAGTGACGACGAGAAAAAGCAGATCGCCGCGGCGATCCGCATGAAGAAAGCGCTGACCGGCCAGGGGACGGCACAGCCCTCTGCCGCCGAGACGTCCAAGTTGGGCGAGGAAGCCGCCGAGGTGAGCATAGACGACTATCTCCAGGCGCTCAGTGTCCTCGACTCCAGCGACTCCAGCGAAGAGGAGAAGCAGCAGGCGCGCCGCATCGTGGAGCGCTTTGAGAGCCAGTGAAAGCGACTCTGCTAAAACGAGCGCCCCGCCGCAGGCGAGCCGTCGGCGGGGCTTGTTATCCCGCTGGCTAACCGGATGAGGACGGCCTTAATCGGCGGCAGGCGGGGGCGTTGCGGCAGTGCTCTCCTCCGGCATCACGATCCACAAGATAATGTAGAGCAGGATGCCCGGCCCACCGGCCAGCGCAAACACAACGAAGAGGATGCGCACCAGCACCGCGTCAATGCCAAAGTATTTGGCCAGCCCGCCGCACACCCCAGCGATCATCTTATCGCTGGATGAACGCATAAGCTTCTTCTCTTCCATTTTTCTGCTTACCTCCATGTTGTGTC